>JAFIHR010000386.1 GCA_017849325.1 Xanthobacter autotrophicus
CGACCACGCCGGCCACGGTCACGGGGCGCATTCCCACGCCGGCCATTCCCATGCCGTGCCCACCTCGCTGCGGGCCTTCGCCATCGGCGCCTCGCTGAATTTCGGCTTCGTGATCTTCGAGGTGGTGTTCGGCCTGATCGCCGGCTCCCTCGCGCTGCTCGCCGATGCCGGACACAATCTCTCCGACGTGCTGGGCCTTCTGCTCGCCTGGGGCGCGGCTTGGCTGTCGCGCCGCGCGCCCACCGACCAGCGGACCTTCGGCTACGGGCGCTCGTCCATCCTGGCGGCGCTCGCCAACGCCATCATCCTGCTGGTGGGCACCGGCGGCATCATCGTCGAGGCGCTCTCCCGCCTGTCCGATCCGGAGCCGGTGAAGACCGGCATCGTCATGGCGGTGGCCCTGCTCGGCGTGGCGGTGAACATCGGCACGGCGCTGCTCTTCATGTCCGGGCGCAAGGGCGACCTCAACGTGCGCGGCGCCTTCATCCACATGATGGCCGATGCGGCGGTCTCGCTGGGTGTGGTGGTGGCGGCGGCCCTCATCGCCTTCACCGGCTGGCTGTGGCTCGATCCGGTGGTGTCGCTCGCCATCGCCGCGGTGATCGTGATCGGCACCTGGGACCTGCTGCGCGACAGCGTCAACCTCGCCATGGACGCGGTGCCCACGCACATCGACCGCAGCGCGGTGGAAGCCTATCTCGCCGCCCGGCCGGGGGTGAGCGAGGTGCACGATCTGCACATCTGGGGCCTTTCCACCACCGATGTGGCGCTCTCCGCCCATCTGGTGCGCCCCGGGGCGCCGCTCGACGACTGCTTCCTGATGGAGACCAGCGCGGAGCTGAAGGCGCGCTTCGGCATCGCCCATCCGGTGCTGCAGGTGGAGCAGGGGGAGATGGCCTGCGCCCTGGCGCCGAAGGACGTGGTCTAGCGACCGCCCGCGCCCCGTGGCGGGACTTAGTGGCGCACTTTCCGCTCCGGGCGGCGAGGCGGAAATCAAATCCGTTCCACGGCGATCTGCAGAAAATGGCGAATTTTTGCCCTGCTCGCGAAAATGTGAGCGGGGCGGCGGAACCGTGTGGCCCCGGTTAACCTTTTTTTCACATCTGCGCCCGGTGCGGCCCACCGGGAGAGGGAGATGCCGGACGGAAGGGGAGAGAGCCATGACTGGCTTGGCGCACGGGTCGAAGTTGATTTCCTTGATCGCAATTCTGTTCGCCGCGCTCTTGATCGCGACGCCGCCGCTGGCTGTTCTCACCGCGCCGCATCAGGCGCCGGCCAAGGCGCCGAGCGTGTCGAGCTACCTCTCGGCCTTTGCCTGACCCATGGGCAGGATGGCGGTTGTAAGGTAGGGGATGAGGTACTAAGGTGATTTTGGTTCCATTGGCGTGTGCCGGCTGGACGATTCACTTCATGCCAGTGTAATCGAGTGGCGCTACAGCCCTGATGAAATGGGCGGCATCGTCACCGACCGTTGAACTGGCCCGTCTCCGGGGGTATCGCTCAGAGCATCTGAGAGGTATGGGGACGCCAGGCACGGTCGGAGGGGCGGCCTCGGGGCAGTCCGGCTCCGGGTAATCCGTTGCCCGTCAGGGGTGATCGAGCGGCAAGCGGCAGGGGGTGCGCCGTGAGAGCGATTGTTTTGGCCATGACCATCCTTCTCGGATGCGTGGGGGGATGGCCATCGCAGGCGTCCGCGCAGGAGCCGCCGCGGGATTTCTTCTCGCTGCTGTTCGGCGGATTTCAGCAACGGCAGCAGCAGCCGCAGCGGCGCTATGAGGAGCCGCCGCGCCAGCGCATCACCATCACGCCTCGGGTCACCAGCCGTTCCGGCTCGCTGACGCCCTCCGATTCCACCGCGCCGACCTCGCGCCGCGCCCGCACGGCGAGCCGCTCCGACGGCGGAGACGAGGATTCCGGCGCCACCCGTCGCGGCACGCGCAGCAGCGGCTGGGGCAGCCCGGTCACCTATTGCGTGCGCACCTGCGACGGGCGCTATTTCCCGCTGAACGGACAGAGCGACGGGGCATCGGACCCCAACGCGGTCGCGCAATGCTCCGCTTTCTGCCCGGCGACCGCGACGGAGGTCTTCTACACCTCCAGCGGCGACAAGGGGATCGACGGCGCGGTGAACAAGTCGGGCCGCTCCTATTCCACCTCGCCCAACGCCTTCGTGTTCCGCGAGCGGCTGGTGGCGGGCTGCTCCTGCACCGGCCAGGGAACGCCCCTCGGAGTGCACCATCTCGATATCCTCGACGATCCCACCCTTCGGAAGGGCGATATCGTGATGACCACCGACGGGGCCCGCATCTTCCGCGGCGGGAAGCGCAAGCCGCCGTTCCGCGGGGAGGATTTCGTCACCCCCTCGCGCTTTCCCGACCTGTCGGGGGACATGCGCAAGCGCCTGAACGAGCTGACCGTCGCTTCGCGTTGAGGCTTGCGTGCGTGAGCGCCGCGCGGCGGCGTCACGGGGAAGGTCGCGCCGCCCGGAAGCGTTTCCGGACGCGGCGCGCCTCGGCACCCGCGCTCGATCGTGTTCCGCTGAATCGCCTTCCAGCAGGTCATGCTCCGCCAGATCACGCTCCGCGAGATGGCGCGCTGCGGGGTCGCGGGTGAGGTCAGCGCGGCGGATCGCCCGCGCCGGCGGCGCCCCGCAGCAGATCGAGGACGGCGGCCGTATCCGCGCCGAGGCGTGGGCTCGCCGTGCGCGCCATCTGGCGCTCGCCGTCCAGCACGATGGGGCAGGCGACGCCCGGCACCGTGCCGCCGCCGGTCTCGGCAAGGTTCACCCGGAGCCCGCGCGCGACCACCTGGGGGTCCTCGAACACCTGCGCCACCGTGTTGATCGGCCCGGCCGGCACGCCCTCCGTCGCCAGCCGCGCCAGCAGCGCGTCGCGCTCCTGCAGGATGGTGAGGGCGGTGAGGCGCGGCACCAGCTCGGCGCGATGGGCAACGCGGGCCGGATTGGTGGCATAGCGGGCGTCCGCCGCAAGCTCCGGCGCGCCCAGCACGGCGCAGAAGCGCCCGAACTGCCCGTCGTTGCCCACGGCCGCGATGAAATAGCCGTCGGCGCAGGGAAATACCTGATAGGGCACGATATTGGGATGCGCATTGCCCATCCGGCTCGGCGCCTTGCCCGAGGCGAGGAAGTTCATGGCCTGGTTGGCGAGCACCGCCACCTCGGTGTCGAGCAGCGCCATGTCCACATGTCCGCCGATGCCCGTCTCGTCGCGCCGGCGTAGGGCAGCGAGGATGGCGATCGTGGCGTAGAGGCCGGTGAACACGTCGGCCACCGCCACGCCCACCTTCTGCGGCTCGCCATCCTTTTCGCCGGTGAGCGCCATCAGCCCGCCCATGCCCTGCACCAGGAAATCGTAGCCGGCTCGGTCCGCATAGGGCCCGTCCTGGCCGAAGCCGGTGATGGAGCAATAGACGAGGCGCGGATTGAGCGCCTTCAGGCTCGCATAATCGAGGCCGAACTTGGCGAGGCCGCCATGCTTGAAATTCTCGATCACCACGTCGGAGCGGGCGGCGAGGGCGCACACGGTCTCGCGCCCCTCGGCGGTCTCGAAATCGATGGCCACCGAGCGCTTGCCCCGGTTGGTGGCATGGAAATAGGCGGCGCCGAGATCCGCCCCGTCGGCGCCGGTCAGGAAGGGCGGGCCCCAGGCGCGGGTATCGTCGCCGGCGCCCGGCCGCTCCACCTTGATCACCTCGGCGCCGAGGTCGGCGAGGAGCTGCCCCGCCCAGGGACCGGCGAGCACGCGCGCCAATTCAAGAACGCGCAGGCCGGCGAGGGGAGCGGACATGGCGTTGCCCTTCCGCGTCAGACGAAGGCCTGCAGGCCCGTCATCGCCCGCCCGATGATGAGGGCGTGGATGTCGTGGGTGCCCTCGTAGGTATTCACCGTCTCGAGGTTCGCGGCGTGGCGCATCACATGGTAGTCGGCGGAGATGCCGTTGCCGCCGTGCATGTCGCGGGCGACGCGGGCGATGTCCAGCGCCTTGCCGCAATTGTTGCGCTTGAGGAAGGAGATGGCCTCGGGGGGCAGGCGACCCTCGTCCATCATCCGGCCGGCGCGCAGGCAGAGCTGGAGGCCGAGGGCGATCTCGGTGGCCATGTCGGCGAGCTTCTTCTGCACCAGCTGGGTGGCGGCCAGCGGCCGGCCGAACTGCTTGCGGTCGAGGGTATATTGCCGGGCGGCGGCAAGGCACGCTTCCGCCGCCCCCATGGCGCCCCAGCCGATGCCGAAGCGCGCCCGGTTGAGGCAGCCGAACGGCCCGGCGAGGCCCGAGGCGCCGGGGAGAAGGTTGGCCTCCGGGATCTCCACGTCCTCCAGCACGATCTCGCCGGTGATGGAGGCGCGCAGCGAGAGCTTGCCGTCGATCTTGGGGGTGGAGAAGCCCTTCATGCCGCGTTCCACCAGGAAGCCCTTGATGGCGTTGTCGTGGGCCGCCGATTTCGCCCACACCACCGCCACGTCGGCGATGGGGGAATTGGTGATCCACATCTTGGCGCCGTTGAGCCGGTAGCCGCCGTCGATCTTCTCGGCGCGGGTGCGCATGCCGCCGGGATCGGAGCCGGCATCGGGCTCGGTGAGGCCGAAGCAGCCCACCCATTCGCCGGTGGCGAGCTTGGGCAGAAAGGCCGTCTTCTGCGCCTCGGAGCCGTAGGCGAAGATCGGGTGCATTACCAGGGAGGATTGCACGCTCATGGCCGAGCGGTAGCCGGAATCCACCCGCTCGACCTCGCGCGCCGCAAGGCCGTAGGCCACGTAGCCGAGGCCCGCGCCGCCATATTCGGCCGGAATGGTGGGGCCGAGCAGGCCGAGCTCGCCCATCTCGCTCATGATCTCGCGGTCGAAGCGCTCGTCGAGATAGGCGCTGGTGACGCGCGGCAGCAGCTTTTCTTCCGCATAGGCGCGGGCGGTGTCGCGCACCAGCCGCTCTTCCTCGGTGAGCTGGCCGTCGAGGTCGAAGGGGTCGGCCCAGTCGAAGACGGGCTTTTTCGAAGCGGCGGAGGGCGAAGGGGCGGAGGACATGGCGGCGTCTCCTCGGCGATGCGTCTTGGTGCGCGGCGGCGGTGCCCGCATTTACATTCCGACCAGTCGGTATATATTTCTCGCGCTCCGGTCAAGGGGCGTGTCGCCGCCGCGGCGACATCCTGCCCGGTGGCCTGACGTCTTGCTCAAGGAGAGATCCGCTGGCGCGCATTGAAAAGCCCTCCCGGCCGGCTCCCGCGCGGCCGACGCGCCGGGCGCCTGCGCGCGCTTCGGGTGCTTCGTCCAAGGGCGCGGCATTGGCGCCTGCCGGGCCGAAGCCTGCGGGATCGAGGCCGGCTGCCGCCGACGCCGGTCAGGCCAAGCCGCCGGTGCGCGGGCGAAGCTCCGCTCCGGCTTCCGGGGATCCGCGTCTCGCCGGCGGCGGCGCCCCGCGTCCCCTGGGCCGCCCGCCGCTGATGGCCGATCCGCGCGCCGAGATCCTGCGCGCCGCCGCCCGCCTGTTCGCCGCGAAAGGCTATGCGGCAAGCTCGCTCAACGAACTGGCGGCGGCCATGAACTATTCCAAGGGCGCCATCTACAATTACTTCTCCTCCAAGCAGGAGATCTATGACGCCATCATCATCCTCTCGCTCACCGGCCTTCATGACGCGAGCGCTGCGGCGGTCGCGGGGGTGGGCGACCCGGCCGAGCGCCTCAAGCGCTTCATGATGGCCCACGCCCGCTTCCTGGCGGATCATCACGACAGCTTCGTCACCATGCTGGTGGGCTTCTCCGGCATGGCGGACGTGGCGCTGAAGCAGGATGCGCTGGCGCTGCGCGATGCCCATGAGGGGCTGCTGCGCGCGGTCGTGGCCGACGGGGTGGCCGCGGGCCTGTTCCGCGAGGTCGATCCGGCCGTGGTGGGCCGCGCCGTGCTCTCGCTGCTGAGCTGGATGGCCCGCTGGTTCCGCGCCGACGGGGCGAAGAGCGCGGAGGAGATCGCGCTCGACTATTACGACCTGCTGCTGCGCGGCCTGCTTTCCCGCGCGCCGGACGAACGCCCGGCCCCCTGAACGGAAAAAGGGCGGCGCCGGGGCGCCACCCTTTCCCGTCGTTCTCGTGTCGAGGCACGGTCAGTTGGGATCCGCCACCACCTCATAGGCGATGTTGCCGCCCTGGAACTGGGGCATGTACCAGTTCGGGCCGCAATGCTGGTAGGTGACGTCGTTCACCATCACCTGCACGCACTCATCGGGCAGCGCATAGACGTAGGAGCCGATGGCGGCCGCCGTGACCGCAGCGCCCACCGCCGCCCCGGCCGCAGCCGCGCCCCACCAGCCGTCGGGATAATAGGGGCCGGGCCAGTAGCCGGGATGATACGGCGGGTAGGGCGGCGGCGGACCCGGCGGATGGGGCGGGGGCGGTCCGGGCGGTCCCGGGGGATGCGGCTCCGGACCATAGCCGGGACCCGCATGGGGGCCGGGCGGCGGGCCATAGGGATGGCCGGGCGGGAACGGCTGGTTGAAGGTGGGCGGCGCATTGTAGTGCGGCGAGACGTTCATGCGCGGCCCCTGCATCTCGAAGCCGCCGTCGCCGAACCCGCCGTCGTGGAACCCGCCCATTCCGCCTCCCATGCCGCCGCCATGGAAGCCGCCCATCCCGCCGCCGAAGCCGCCGCCAAAGCCGCCGCGCGCGCCGGCCGGCGGGGCAAGGGACAGGGTACCGAGGGTGAGGGCGCCGAGGGCGAGCGCGAGGCCGCGTGCGCGCCGGCCGGCTACGGAAGCCGCCGCGGTTCGGATCGCGCAGGGCGACGCGGTGGAGCGTATCTTCTGTTCCATCACTTGCCTGCCTTCCCGTCCTTCGAGCCCGGCTTCAGCCTGCCGAAGGCGATCGCCGTCTGGTCCTGGGTGGGCTTGAAGCTGAAGGTCTCGTCCGGGATCTGCACGTCGGGGGTCCAGGCGAGCCGCGCGGTGAAGCGGGGATTGCCGGGGGCCTTGCGGTCGACGATGGCCATCTTGAGCGGCAGCGGCCTGTCGCCCTGCTGGATCCACACCTCCAGATCGAGGTCCTTGCCGATCAGCGCATAGTGCTCGGTGGCGACGCCGCCGACCTTGGCCGTGCCCACGTAGAAGCCGCGCTCGAACAGCTTGAGGGGCGGGGTGTCGCTGCCCCAGTCCATGAGGTCGGCCAGCGGCAGCTCCACATCGAGGGCCTGGGCGGCGAAGGCGAGGGTCTCGCGCACCGTCGGCTTGGCTTCGGCCCGGGCGAAATAGCCGTCCAGCGGGGCGACCAAAGTGAAGGTCTTGCCGTCGTAGAAATACTGGCGGGTGACGGCATCGGTCTCGCTGTCGATGCGGATCCGGTCGGGCCGGCGCACCCAGTAGCGCACCGTGCCGCCCACCTCCACCTGGTGGCCGTCGCGCAGCACCGCCTCCATGGTGGTGTCGGCGGTGAGCTCGAAGCTCTTCAGGCCGGCGAGATAGCCGCTCATGCGGGTGAGCGCGGCGACGGCGCCGGGGTCGATGGTCCGCGCGGCGGCATCCTTCGTGCCGTCGGGGGGCGCGGCAGCCGCCGGCGCCGCGAGGCCGCCCGAAAGCAGCCCGGCGACGGCGAGCGCCGCCACGGTCTGCCTCAGGCTGCGGAAGTTCTGCATGAACGGGCCTCCTCTTAACGACATCCGCCGGCCCTGCGGCCGGTCGCGTGAAGATCCGGTGTGCCGTGCTCCGCCCGGATCACCCTGGCGCGCATCCGAGGCCGCATACGCCTCCGGCACACCGTCCGAATCGCCTCGATCACGCATGCGGCGACCAAGCTAGAGCGTGACGGGGCAGGAGGGAACGGCCGGCGCCGCGGCCGGCTGCGGCAAATGCCCGTGGCTGCCCGGAAGAGCGGCGGCGCGACATGCCGGGGACGCCGGCCGGAGCTTCCCGCCCGTGCGCGCCGCGGCGGCGCTCACTCGATCTCGAAGGTGACGCCCTGGGCCAGCGGCAGGCGGGTGCCGTAGTTGATGGTGTTGGTGGCCCGGCGCATGTAGGCCTTCCAGGCGTCCGAGCCCGCCTCGCGACCGCCGCCCGTCTCCTTCTCGCCGCCGAACGCGCCGCCGATCTCCGCCCCCGACGGGCCGATGTTCACATTGGCGATGCCGCAGTCGGAGCCGGTGGCGGAGAGGAAGCGCTCGGCCTCGCGCAGATCGGTGGTGAAGATGGAGGAGGCGAGCCCCTGCGGCACGTCGTTCTGCAGGCGGATGGCCTCGTCGAGATCGGAATAGCGCAGCACGTAGAGCAGTGGCGCGAAGGTTTCCGAGCGCACGCAATCCTCCTGGGCGGCCATCTCGACCAGGGCCGGGCGGACGTAATAGGCGCCGGGCAGGATGTCGGCGCCGAGCCGCTCGCCGCCGGTCACCACGGCGCCGGCGCCGCGCGCGGCATCGAGCGCCACCTGCATGGCGGAGAAGGCGCCCGCGTCGATCAGCGGGCCGACCAGGGTGTCGGGCGCGCGCGGATCGCCGACGCTCACCGACAGGTAGGCCCGCCTCAGCCGGCCGAGCAGGGCGTCGTAGATGCGCTCGTGCACGATGAGCCGGCGCAGGCTGGTGCAGCGCTGGCCCGCCGTGCCCATGGCGGCGAACGCCACGGCGCGGACGGTGAGGTCCAGGTCGGCGGAGGGGCAGACGATGGCGGCGTTGTTGCCGCCCAGCTCCAGGATTGCCCGGGCGAAGCGCGACGCGAGGCGGGGCGCCACTTCCCGCCCCATGGTGGTGGAGCCGGTGGCGGAGACCACCGCCACCCGCGCATCGTCCACCAGCGCGGCGCCGGCATCGGCCCCGCCGAGCAGCACGGTGGAGAGATGGGGCGGGGCATCGGCGAAGCCGTCCGCCACGCGCTCGAACAGGGCCTGGACCGCCAGCGCGCAGAGCGGCGTCTTCTCCGACGGCTTCCACACCACCGCATCGCCGCACACCAGCGCCAGCGCGGCGTTCCAGGACCACACCGCCACCGGGAAGTTGAAGGCCGAGATGACCCCCACCACCCCCATGGGATGCCAGGTCTCCATCATGCGGTGGTCGGCCCGCTCGGTGGCGATGGTGAGGCCGGTGAGCTGGCGCGACAGGCCGGTGGCGAAGTCGCAGATGTCGATCATCTCCTGGACCTCGCCGGCCCCTTCCGAGGAGATCTTGCCGGCCTCGATGGTGACGAGGCGGGCGAGGTCCGCCTTGGCCCGGCGCAGTTTCTCACCGAACCGGCGCACCAGCTCGCCGCGCCGCGGCGCGGGCACCTGCCGCCAGATGCGGAAGGCGTCCTGCGCCTCCGCAAGCGCCCTGTCCACCGCGTCGGCCGGGGTATCGGGCACCTTGGCGATGACCTCGCCGGTGAGGGGCGAATGAACCGGGCGCGCGCCCTGCGCCTTCCCAAGGGTGACGCCGAGGCGGGCCAAAAGCCCCGCCGTTTCGGCTCCCAGATCGCCAAGGGGTGGAAAGCTTGCCACCGGACCCTCCTGCACGTAACACCACCTTTAGCTCGCATTCGCCGCTCGTTGAAGGGTCGCGGAGCGGGTGGCCATGGGGTGTCCGGCGGATCCGGCCGGTTTCGCGGGGGCCCTTCGCAGGTGGGGTGGGGGCAGCGGCGGCGTGAGGCCGGCCGTTCGTCCGAGCACAGCAGGGAGCTTGGAAAATGGGGGGTTTTTCAAACTGGTTCACGGACGGCGGGGC
>JAFIHR010000387.1 GCA_017849325.1 Xanthobacter autotrophicus
ATCCAGGGCCTGGGCATCGCCGAGGCGGCGAACCAGAAGGCCGTCGCCTACGCCAGGGAGCGCCTGCAGGGCCACGGCCCCGACGGCACGCCGGGGCCGGTCGCCATCATCGCCCATCCCGACGTGCGCAAGATGCTGCTGCAGGGCCGCGCCTTCGCCGATGCCGCCCGGGCGCTCGCCACCTGGACCGCCTTGCAGATGGATATCGCCGACCGCCATCCGGACGCCGGCGCACGCGCCGCCGCCGACGGCCTGGTGGCGCTGATGACGCCGGTGGTGAAGGCGGCCTTCACCGATTTCGGCTTCGAGACCGCGGTGGTCTCCCAGCAGGTGCTGGGCGGCCACGGCTACATCCGCGAATGGGGCATGGAGCAGTATGTGCGCGATGCCCGCATCGCCCAGATCTACGAAGGCACCAACGGCGTGCAGGCCATGGACCTCGTGGGCCGCAAGCTCGCCCTGGAGGGCGGCGGCCTGCCGCTGCGCTTCTTCGCGCTGGTGAGCCAGGACCTCGACGCCGCGGCCGCGGTGGCGGGAACCGAGGCGGTCATCGTTCCGGTACGGGCCGCGCTGGAGCGCCTCGAAGCCGCGACCGCGCGCCTTGCCGCTGCCGGCGGTGGCGCGGTGGAGAGCGGGGCGGCGGCCACCGACTATCTGCGCTTCTTCGCCCTCGTCGCCTTCGGCTGGATGTGGGTGCGCATGGTCGCGGCCGCTCTGGCCCGCGGCGCGGACGCCAGCCCGCCGGAGCAGCGCAAGGTGGAGGTCGCCCGCTTCTTCGTCGCCCGCATGCTGCCCGAGACCCTGGCCCTCGATGCCGCCCTCGCGGAGGGCGCGGCCTCCCTCATGGCCCTGCCCGCCGAGGCCTTCTGAATCACCCGTTCAACGCCGGCCAACGACCGAGACAAAACCAAAGACGGAGGGAAACGATGCTCGGAACGATGATGGATGTCCCGTTGCTCCTGTCCTCGATCCTGAGGCATGCGGAGGCCTATCACGGGGACGGAGAGGTGGTCTCGGCGACGGTGGAGGGCGGCCTTCACCGCTACACCTACGCTGAGATGGCGCAGCGCAGCCGCAAGCTGGCCAACGCCCTCGCCCGGCTCGGCCTGAAGACCGGCGACCGGGTCGGCACGCTGGCCTGGAACGGCTATCGCCACCTCGAGCTCTATTACGGCGTGTCCGGCTCGGGCTTCGTCTGCCACACCATCAACCCGCGCCTGTTCCGCGAGCAGATCGCCTACATCATCGCCCATGGCGGCGACAGCGTGCTGTTCTTCGACCTCACCTTCCTGCCCATCGTCGAGGAGCTGGCGGAGCAGCTGAAGGGCCTCAAGGCGGTGGTCGCCATGACCGACGAGGCGCACATGCCGAAGTCGGCCGCGCTGCCCGGCCTGCTGTGCTACGAGAGCCTGATCGCCGGCGAGCCGGACAGCTTCGACTGGCCGTCCTTCGACGAGAACACCGCCTCGGGCCTGTGCTACACCTCCGGCACCACGGGCGATCCCAAGGGCGTGCTCTACTCCAACCGCTCCTGCGTGCTGCACGCCATGGCCATCGCCATGCCCGACGGGCTCGGCCTCTCGGCCAACGACGCGATCTGCCCCATCGTGCCCATGTTCCACGTGAACGCCTGGGGCCTGCCCTTCGCTGCGCCCATGACCGGCGCCAAGCTGGTGCTGCCCGGCGCCCATCTCGACGGGGCGAGCCTGCACGCCTTGTTCGAGGGGGAAGGCGTCTCCATCACCGCCGGCGTTCCCACCGTCTGGCTCGGCCTGCTCGACTGGATGGACACCCATGCCCGCGAGTTCTCCATCCTGAAGCGGGTGGTGATCGGCGGCTCCGCGGTGCCGCCCATCATGGTCAGCCGCTTCCACAGCAAGGGGGTGGAGGTGCGCCAGGCCTGGGGCATGACGGAGACCAGCCCGGTGGGCCTCGCCGCCGCCCTGAAGCCCAAGCACCAGGCGTTCCCCGCCGAGCAGCGCCTGGCGCTGGAATGCAAGCAGGGACGCCCGCTGTTCGGCATGGAGTTCCGCGTCGCCGGCGCCGAGGGGCGCGAGATGCCGCACGACGGCAAGAGCTTCGGCTCCATGCTGGTGCGCGGGCCGTGGGTGGCGCAGGCCTATTTCAACACCGCCACGAGCCCCGCCCATGAGGAGCATCCCGGCTGGTTCGACACCGGCGACGTGGTGACCATGGACGCCGAAGGCTTCATCCAGATCGTCGACCGCACCAAGGACGTGGTGAAATCCGGCGGCGAGTGGATCTCCTCCATCGACCTGGAGAACATCGCCCAGGCCCATCCCGCCATCCAGGAGGCGGCCATCGTCGCCCGGCCGGACACCCGCTGGGGCGAGCGCCCGGTGCTGGTGGTGGTGCTGAAGCCGGGGGCCAGCTTCACCCGGCAGGACATGCGCGCCCATTACGAGGGCAAGACCTCCAAATGGTGCGTGCCCGACGATGTGATCGTCCTCGACGAGCTGCCCCACACCGCCACCGGCAAGCTCTCCAAGAAGACCATCCGCGAGATCCTGCAGGAGCAGATGGCCGGCCGCGCGCCGGATCCGGAGATCGGTTCCTGAGAGCCATCGCGGGGGCGATCGGCCTCGGGGAAGCGCCGCGGGGAGGCCGGCATGCCGGAGCGTCCCCGCGGCAGCCCATCCAGCGGCGGGCGTCCGGCCCGCCGTTTCAGCGACGCCGCGGCTTCCGTCCGTCGGAAGGCCGCGCCCTTCATTGCGAGGTTCGAGCGTGACGTCAGTGGAAGCGGGACTGCCCGAACGGGAGGGCATGGATTATGACGTTGTTGTGGTTGGCGCGGGTCCGGCGGGGCTGGCCACGGCGATCCGGCTGAAGCAGCAGGCGGCGCTGGCGGGCTCGGAGGTTTCGGTGGTGGTGGTGGAG
>JAFIHR010000388.1 GCA_017849325.1 Xanthobacter autotrophicus
AGCTTCAGGGTGGGATACCCGGAGGTAAATGTGAACGTCCTCTCCATTTTCGGCAGGGGTGGTGCAGGTCGCCGCCCGACGAAGATCGCGGCTCGGGATGCCTCGGGCGCGCGGGGAGGGGCTGCTTCCGGCGATGCGCGCGATGCCGACGGCTACGGCGATGACGACGGCGCCGCCTACGATTCCTACGCCGCCGCCGGATATTCCCCGGACGATTACGCCTCCGATAGCTACGACCTGCGCCGGCCCTCCGGCGCACCGGCAACGCCCGCCGCCTATGACGACGCGGATCTGGCCTGGGAGGACGAGGGCGCCGGCTACGCCGAGGCCGCTTATTACGACCAGCGCTCCCCGGCGCCTCTGACCGGCCAGGGCTCCCTCGCCGCCATCGGGCTGGCGAAGTCGTACGGCGGGCGCCAGGTGGTGCGCGACGTCAGTCTCAACGTGCGCCGCGGCGAGGCGGTGGGCCTGCTCGGCCCCAACGGCGCCGGCAAGACCACCTGCTTCTACATGGTGACCGGCCTCGTGAAGGCGGACGCCGGGCGCATCGCGCTCGACGGCCACGACGTCACCCCCATGCCCATGTATCGCCGCGCCCGGCTCGGCATCGGCTACCTGCCGCAGGAGGCCTCGATCTTTCGCGGGCTCACCGTGGAAGGCAACATCATGGGCGTGCTGGAGGTGACCGAGCCCGACCGCCGGAAGCGGGTCGAGGAGATGGAATCCCTCCTCGAGGAGTTCAAGATCACCCATGTGAGGAAGTCGCCCGCCATCGCGCTTTCGGGCGGCGAGCGGCGCCGCGTGGAGATCGCCCGCGCCCTGGCGAGCCGTCCGTCCTTCATGCTGCTGGACGAGCCCTTCGCCGGCATCGACCCCATCGCGGTGGGCGACATCCAGGCGCTGGTGCGCCACCTGACCACACGCGGCATCGGCGTGCTCATCACCGACCACAACGTGCGCGAGACCCTCGGCCTGATCGACCGGGCCTACATCATCCATTCCGGCTCGGTGCTGATGGAGGGCGACCCCGACTCCATCGTCGCCAACCCCGACGTGCGCCGGCTCTACCTCGGCGAAGAGTTCCGCCTATGACACCTGTGCTGCTTTCCTCCGCCATCCCAGGGGCCCGGCCATGGCACTGAGCCCCAAGCTGGAATTCCGCCAGACCCAGTCGCTGGTGATGACGCCGCAGCTGATGCAGGCCATCAAGCTGCTGCAGCTCTCCAACATGGAGCTGGTGGCCTATGTGGAGGCGGAGCTGGAGCGCAACCCGCTGCTGGAGCGGGCGACCGAAGGGGAGGGGGGCGCGGCCGAGCCCACGGCCTCCGGCGGCGAGGCCGAGCGCGCGATGGACGACGCGCCGCCGGCCCCCGATCGCGATGCCCCCACCACGGGCGACTGGATGGAGCAGGATCTCGAGCCCAGCCGGGCCGACATGGAGACCCGCCTCGACACCGACCTCGGCAATGTCTTCCCCGACGATGCTCCGGTGGACCGCGGCCTTGCGGCCTCGCAGGGCGGCTCCATGTCCGCATCCGAATGGGGCGGGGGCGGCGGCGGCGACCGGGGCGAGGACTACAATCCCGAAGCCTTCCTGACCGCCGAGGAATCCCTCGCCGATCATCTGGAGGCGCAGCTCTCGGTGGCCGAGAGCGATCCCGCGCGGCGGCTGATCGGCACCAACCTCATCGGCCTCATCGACGAGCTGGGCTATTTCACCGGCGACGTGGCCGTGCTGGCCGAGCAGCTCGGCGTGGCGGTGGACGATGTGGAGAGCGTGCTGAAGCTCATCCAGAGCTTCGAGCCGTCCGGCGTGGGCGCGCGCAATCTCGCCGAATGCCTGGCGATCCAGCTGCGCGAGCGCGACCGCTTCGATCCTGCCATGCAGGCGCTGGTGGCCAATCTGGAGCTGCTGGCGCGCCACGACCGCAACGCGCTGCGCCGCATCTGCGGCGTCGATGCGGAGGACCTCGCTGACATGATCGGCGAAATCCGGCGGCTCGATCCCAAGCCGGGCCTCGCCTTCGGCTCCGGTGTGGTGCATCCGCTGGTGCCGGACGTCTATGTGCGCCCCGGGCCCGACGGCGCCTGGCTGGTGGAGCTGAATTCGGAAACCCTGCCGCGGGTGCTGGTGAACCAGACCTATGCCTCGACGGTAGCCAAGGCGGCGCGCAACCAGCAGGAAAAGAGCTTCCTCGCCGACTGCCTGCAGAGCGCGAGCTGGCTCACCCGCTCCCTCGACCAGCGGGCGCGCACCATCCTGAAGGTGGCGAGCGAGATCGTGCGGCAGCAGGACGCCTTCCTGCTGCACGGCGTGCGCTACCTGCGCCCGCTCAACCTGCGCACCGTGGCCGATGCCATCGGCATGCACGAATCCACGGTCTCGCGGGTGACCTCCAACAAATACATCTCGACGCCGCGCGGCGTGGTGGAGATGAAGTTCTTCTTCTCCTCCGCCATCTCCGCCTCGGGCGGCGGCGAGGCCCATTCGGCGGAGGCGGTGCGCCACCGCATCAAGGCCCTCATCGACGCCGAGAGCGCCGAGGAGGTGCTCTCCGACGACACGCTGGTGCAGAAGCTGAAGGACGACGGCATCGACATCGCCCGCCGCACCGTGGCGAAGTACCGGGAGGGGATGAACATCCCCTCCTCGGTGCAGCGCCGCCGCGAGAAGATGGCGCTGCGCGAGGCCAAATCCGCCTGAGGCGTGGGCCGAGTCCGCCT
>JAFIHR010000389.1 GCA_017849325.1 Xanthobacter autotrophicus
CATGCCCGAGCCGCCGGTGAAGCGCAGCCATTCGGTCTTCAGCTCGAAGCCCTTGGCGGCCGCCTGCTTCTCGATGAGGTTGAGCTCCTGCATCACGGTCAGCGGCAGGTAGGAGACGCCGAACTGGCGGGCGAGGCGCACTGTGCCCACCTCGGCGCGGGCGGGGCTCGCTGCGAGTCCGAATGGCACGAGGGCCAATGCGGCGACCGCCGCGACGGCGACGCGTTTGAAGAGGAAATCCATGGCGTTCTCCCGGGCGCACCCGTCCGCGCGCCGCGACGGGCGCGCTTCTGGCGCGTGGTTTGGCGTTCGATTCGGATGGCGGGTTCCGGGGGCTTCGCCCCTCATTCCCGGCTCCGGCGCGCGACCATTTTCTGATTGTGTGTCGGCCCGGGCAGAGTACCCTTGGCCAGACATATGTCAATAGTCTTGGGTCATATATATGACATTTGACCGCGCGAGCCCCGCCCCTGCCCCCGCCTCGCCCATCGAGGCCAAGCCGCTCTACCTTCAGACCCGCGACCTCTTGGTGAAGCGCATCATCGAGGGCATCTGGAAGCCGGGGACCTACCTGCCGAGCGAGCAGCAATTGTGCGGCGAGCTGGGCGTGTCCATCGGCACCATCCGCAAGGCCACCGAGGAACTGGTGATCCAGGGCCTGCTGGAGCGCCAGCACGGCCGCGGAACGCGGGTGGTGCCCCATTCGAGCGCCAAGTCGCGCTTCCGCTTCCTGCGCTTCGTGCATCCGGGCGGGCGGGCGCTGGAGCCGGTGGCGCACCTGCTCAGCCAGGGCGTGCGCGCGGCGAGCCCGGACGAGCGCCGGCTGCTGCAGCTGCCGGCGGGCGCCAGGGTGCTCGCCCTGGTGCGCATCCGCAGCGAGGCCGACCAGCCGCTGGTCTTCGAGCGCCTGGCGCTGCCGGCGGAGGTCTTCGCCAGCCTCGGCCTGAAGACCGGCGAGGACATCGTGGAGGAGGTCTACGTCTTCTACCAGGAGCGCTGCGGCGTCACCATCATGCGCACCGAGGACGAGGTGGGCATCGCCGTGGCGGACACGGCGATCGCACAGCATCTGGGGGTGGGCGAGGGCACCAGCGTGCTCCAGGTGCGGCGCATCGCCTTCGGCCTCGACGGGCGGCGGGTGGAGTATCGCGAGAGCTTCACCTCGCGCCTGAAATACAGAACCGCCCTCGAATGAGGGCGGTTCCGGCAAGGGTGGATGTCGCGCTCAGGTCTGCATGCCCCAGCGCTGGATGGTGCGGCGCTCGATGGTCTGGAAGATCAGGTTTTCCACCACGAGGCCAATGATGATGACCGTGAGGAGGCCGGCGAACACGTTGGCGATGTCCAGCATGTTCTTGTTCTCGAAGATGAACCAGCCGAGGCCGCCGGAGCCCGACGACACGCCGAACACCAGCTCCGCCGCGATCAGCGTGCGCCAGGCGAAGGCCCAGCCGATCTTGAGGCCGGTGAGGATGGCCGGGAAGGCCGCCGGGATCAGGATGGTGGCGATGAAGCGAGGCCCCTTCAGCCCGTAGTTGCGCCCCACCATCTTCATGGTCTTGCTCACCGACAGGAAGCCGGAATGGGTGTTCAGCGCGATCGCCCAGGTCACCGAATGGACGAGCACGAACACGAGGCTTCCCGTGCCGAGGCCGAACCAGATGAGCGCCAGCGGCAGCAGCGCGATGGCCGGCAGCGGATTGAACATGGAGGTCATGGTCTCCAGGAAATCCGTGCCGATGCGTGAGGCGATGGCGAGCGCGGTCAGCACCGCGGCAAGCGACACGCCGAGCGCATAGCCCATGAGCAGCACCCGCAGCGACCCCCAGGCGCGGGCTGGCAGCACGCCGTTGATGACGTTGGTGTAGAAGGCGGAGATGGTGGCGCTGAAGGTGGGGAACAGCAGGTCGTTGTTGAGGATGCGGGCATAGACCTCCCACACCACGGCCAGCGCCACGAGGATGAGCGCCTTGCGGAAGAACGACCAGTTGTAGAGCATCTCCAGCGTGGAAAGCGGTTTCTCCACCACGGTGAGCGTGTCGGCCGGCTCCTCGCTGCGGTAGATCTCGGGGCGCGGCTCGAAGGCTGGCGCGGCTTTGAAGGCGGCGACTTCAGGCATCGATCATCTCCTTGGCCTCGTCGGCGAACAGCATGTGCTGGATGCGCTTCTCCAGGACGACCGCTTCGTTCGGATCGGTGGTGCTGTTGATCTCGGCCTTCACCCGGCCGGGGTGGGGCGAGAGCAGGAGGATGCGGTTGCCCACCTTGATCGCCTCGGCGATGGAATGGGTGACGAAGAGCACGGTGAAGCGCGTGTCGGCCCACAATTGCAGGAGCTCGTCCTGCATCTTGCGGCGGGTCAGCGCGTCGAGGGCGGCGAACGGCTCGTCCATCAGGAGGATGTCCGGCTCCATGGCCATGCCGCGGGCGATGGCCACGCGCTGCTTCATTCCGCCGGAGAGCATGTGCGGATAGGTGTCCGCGAACTTCAGCAGATTGACCTTCTCGATATAGTGCATGGCCCGCTCGTCGGCTTCCTTCCTGCCGAGCCTGCGGGCGGCGAGGAGGGCGAAGGCCACGTTCTGGCGCACCGTCTTCCAGGGCAGGAGCTGGTCGAATTCCTGGAACACCATCATGCGGTCGGGGCCCGGCGCGCGGATCACCTGACCCTTCAGGCGCATCTCGCCCTCGGTGGGCGTGATGTAGCCGCCGACCGCCTTCTGCAGGGTGGATTTCCCGCAGCCCGACGGTCCCAGAAGAATGAATCGGTCTCCTTCCAGAACGTTGAAGTCCACCCGATAGGTGGCCGTGACCAGTAGATTCGGCGTCTTGTATTGCAGCGTTACGCCACTCACCTCCAGAAGAGGCTTCTGCGAACCCATGCATCCCTCCCTTGGGACTTGTCGCCCCGGCCTGGAACGGCCGATGTCGCGAGGCGTCGTTTCTGCTCCCGATCGTTCTTCTGGTATTGGACCCGACCGCGCTGCCGGCGGGCGGGCGAGAGAGTCTTGCGCTCTCCTGGATGATCGCGGGCCCGGCGGGCCCCTTGGCGTTGAATCGTGTGCCGGATCCGCACAGGAGCGCGGGTGCCAGACGGCAGGCCGGCGTCCTGAATTCCTTGGTGATCTTCATCCCGCGCCGGAACCCGAATGGGTCAGGACCGTCTCAGGCCCGTTCACGATAGACAAGGCCGGAAGGCCTGTAAAGTGATCAGCTATCATATATAAGACATAAGTTGTCGTACGGTCGGCCCTGTTCCTGCTGCGCTCAAGCGGCGGAAGGGCGCTGGGTCATCGGCCGCGAGGCGTTCGGAAATGCGCGCATTTCCAACGCGGTAGTCGTGGGTTTCGTCGCGCCGGGCCGCTCTTGTCCGCCGCCACGGTAGGGGGCGATCCGCGCCTAGGTCAAATCGGAGAGATAATGGAAGTTGGAGGTGAGGCAGTAGCTCACGCGCCATTCCACCGGCGTCCCGTCGAGGGCGAAGGCGAGGCGGTCGATCAGCAGCACGGGCGTGCCGGGCTCGGTCTTCAGCATCGCGGCGGTGTCGGCATCGGCGCTCACCGCCTTGAGCTCCTCGCGGGCGCGGGACACCGTGATGCCGTAGCGCTGG
>JAFIHR010000390.1 GCA_017849325.1 Xanthobacter autotrophicus
GGACTATATCCCCTGCAAGGGCTCGCGTTCTAGGTGTGTCGCCGCCCGGCCTCAGCTATCAAGTCCGTATAGCGAATGCAGAGTCCGCACCGCAAGCTCGGTATAGGCCGCGTCGATCAGGAAGGAGATCTTGATCTCCGAGGTGGTGATGGCGCGGATGTTGATTCCCCGTGCCGCCAGGGCCTCGAACGCCTTGGCCGCGACGCCCGCATGCGAGCGCATGCCGATGCCGATCACCGACACCTTGGTGACGTCGGTGGAGCCCTCCACGTCGTGGAAGTCGATGGCACCCTTGGCGGTCTCGATTACCGCCTTGGCCCGCTCGAAATCGGCGTTCGGCACGGTGAAGGTGATGTCGGTGAAGCCGTCGGCCGACACGTTCTGGACGATCATGTCCACGTTGATGTGGGCCTCGGCCAGCGGGCCGAACACCGCGGCGGCGATGCCGGGCTTGTCCGCCACCCGGCGGATGGAGACCTGCGCCTCGTCCTTCGAGAAGGCGATGCCGGTGACCACCTGCTGTTCCATCTGGGTTGCCACGATCTCCTCCTCATCGCAGATCAGCGTGCCGGCCTTCTCCACGTTCGCCATCTCCGGCGCTTCGGGGTCCACCAGGCTGGAGCGCACGAAGGTGCGCACATTATGCACCATGGCGAGCTCCACGGAGCGCACCTGCAGCACCTTGGCGCCGAGGGAAGCCATCTCCAGCATCTCCTCGAAGGCGATGCGGTCGAGCCGCTTGGCCTTGGGGACGACGCGGGGATCGGTGGTGTAGACGCCGTCCACGTCGGTATAGATGTCGCAGCGCTCGGCCTTCAGCGCCGCCGCCACCGCCACCGCGCTGGTGTCGGAGCCGCCGCGCCCCAGGGTGGTGAGCCGGCGCGTGGGCAGGTGGATGCCCTGGAAGCCGGCGATCACCGCCACCTCGCCGGCATCGATGGAGCCGCCCAGCGCCTCGCCGTCGATGTCGAGGATGCGGGCCGAGCCGTGCGCGTCGTCGGTGGAGATGGGAATCTGCCAGCCCTGCCACGAGCGGGCGGGAATGCCCATCTTCTTCAGGGTGATGGCGAGGAGCCCCGAGGTCACCTGCTCGCCGGAGGCGACCACCGCGTCATATTCGCTCGGCTCGTAGAGCGGGGCGGCCTCCTTGCACCAGGCCACCAGCTCGTTGGTCTTGCCGGACATGGCCGAGACCACCACGGCCACCTTGTAGCCGGCCTCCACCTCACGCGCCACGTGGCGCGCCACATTCGAGATCCGTTCGAGATTGGCGACGGACGTACCGCCGAACTTCATCACCAGCCGAGGCATCGCTCGGGCCTTTCCTCAAAAATCGGGGGACATGCTCCTTCGCGGCGCGCCGGCCGCCGTCAGCGGAGCGTCATTTTCGCCCAGGCCTCGCGGGGCGGCGCGGGACGGCACGGCCGGAAACCGGGTGCCGGAGCGGAAAGGCGAAGGTGAGGACGGACAACATCTCGCTGAAACCTTGGGACCGTGCGGGACCTTCTCGCGCGGCCTGTGGTGGCGCTTCTAGCGGCATCCGCGCGAACGGGCAACCTTGGGGGAGATCCTGTCCCGCCACGGCCGTGCGCGGAAGTCCTTCCGGTCCGGTGGGCGTCGATGCTAGAAAAAAGACAGAGGGTGCCGCGAAATTGCGCGCCTCGTCCTTCGTCCCGCATTTGAGTGAGTCTCCGCCATGGCCAACGCCGCCCGCATGATCGACCCCGCCGCCGCCGAAGAGGGCGCGACGTCGGCCGGAACGGCGACCCCCGACATCCACGAGCTGATGACCGAGATGGGCCGGCGCGCCCGCAAGGCCGCGCACCTGCTGGCCCAGGCCGACGCCTGCACCAAGACCGCCGCGCTCCGCGCCGCCGCCGCGGCCATCCGCGCCGCCGAGGCCGACATCCTCGCCGCCAATGTGGAGGATGTCATCCGCGCCGAAGCCGCCGGGGTCACCGGCTCGTTCCTCGACCGCCTCACCCTCACCCCCGAGCGGGTGGAGGCCATGGCCGCCGGCATCGAGGTGGTCGCCGCCCTGCCCGATCCGGTGGGCAAGGTCACCGACCGCTGGACCCGCCCCAACGGCCTCACCATCGAACGGGTGCGCACCCCGCTCGGCGTCATCGGCGTGATCTACGAGAGCCGGCCCAACGTCACCGCCGACGCCGCCGCGCTCTGCCTGCGCGCCGGCAATGCGGTGATCCTGCGCGGCGGCTCCGACAGCCTCGCCTCCTCCGCCGCCATCCACAAGGCGTTCGTGGCCGGCATCACCGGCGAGGGCCTGCCGGCCGACGTGGTGCAGTTCGTGCCGGTGGTGGACCGCAGGGCGGTGGGCGAGATGCTCGCCGGCCTCAACGGCAATCTCGACGTCATCGTGCCGCGCGGCGGCAAGAGCCTCGTGGCGCGGGTGGATGCCGAGGCGCGGGTGCCGGTGTTCGCCCATCTCGACGGCATCGTCCACGTGTTCGTGGACCAGGCGGCCGACCTGGAGATGGCCAAGACCCTGGTGCTCAACGCCAAGATGCGCCGCACCGGCATCTGCGGCGCCGCCGAGACGCTGCTGCTGGACCGCGCCGTGACGGGCACCCACCTGAAGCCCCTCGTGGAGATGCTCATCGACGCCGAGTGCGAGGTGCGCGGCGACGAGACCGTGCAGCAGGTGGATGCGCGCGTGGTGCCTGCCACCAATGCCGACTGGGACACCGAATATCTCGATGCCGTCCTCGCGGTGAAGGTGGTGGACAATCTCGACGAGGCCATCGCCCATATCGAGGCGCACGGCTCGCACCACACCGACCTCATCGTCACCGAGGACCAGAAGGCGGCGGACCGCTTCCTCGCCGAAGTGGATTCGGCCATCGTGCTGCACAACGCCTCGACCCAGTTCGCCGACGGCGGCGAGTTCGGCTTCGGCGCCGAGATCGGCATCGCCACCGGGCGCATGCATGCCCGCGGGCCGGTGGGCGCCGAGCAGCTCACCTCGTTCAAGTACCGCATCCACGGCAGCGGCCAGACCCGGCCGTGAACGCGCACCGGGCGGGGGAGCGCGGCTTTTCGTCCGGAACGGTGCCGGCCGGCATCGATCCGGTGAGCCCCCGCGCCGCCCGGCGCATGCCGCTGGTGACGGACGGCCTGCGGGTCGGCCTGTTCGGCGGCAGCTTCAATCCCGCCCATGGCGCCCATCGCGCCGCGAGCCTCCTCGCGCTCAAGCGGCTGGAGCTCGACCGCATTTGGTGGCTGGTCACCCCCGGCAACCCGCTGAAGGACAACCGCGCCCTGCCCCCGCTGGAGACGCGCATCGCCGTCGCCCGCCGGGTCGCTGGCCACCCGCGCATCGACGTCACCGGCTTCGAGGCGGCCCACGGCGTGCGCTACAGCTACGAGACGGTGCGCCTGCTCACCGCCCGGATGCCGAAGGTGCGCTTCGTCTGGATCATGGGGGCGGACAACCTCTCCCATTTCCACCGCTGGCAGCACTGGCGCGCGCTCGCGGACCTCGTGCCCATCTGCGTGGTGGACCGCATGGGTCAGAGCTTCAGCGCCACCGCCTCGCGCGCGGCCGAGGCGCTCGGCCGCTTCCGCATCGAGGAGAGCGACGCCCCGCTGCTGGCCGACCTCCCGCCGCCGGCCTGGGTGTTCCTGCACGGGCTGAAATCGCCCATGTCCTCCACCTGCATCCGCGCCCGCATCCAGGCGGCCAGCGCCGCCTGAGCCGCACCCCGAACCGCTCACATGCCCAGCCACCGGGGCAGGAAGAGCGAGATGGCGGGGATGTAGGTGATGAGCCCCAGGAAGATCAGCATGGAGACCAGCCACGGCAGCACCGCCACCGTGAGCTCAGAGATGCCCATGCGGGTGATGCCCGAGGCCACGTAGAGGTTGAGCCCCACCGGCGGATGGCACATGCCCACCTCCATGTTCACCACGATCATGATACCGAAATGGATCGGGTTGATGCCGAGCCGCACCGCCACCGGCGTCAGGATCGGCGCCATGATGAGCACGATGGAGGACGGCTCCATCACGTTGCCCGCCAGGAGCAGCAGGATGTTCACCATCAGCAGGAAGCCGATGGCGCCGAGCCCGAGGTTGACGATCCACTCGGTCATGGCCTGCGGGATGTTCTCATTGGTCATCAGGAAGGAGAACAGCGCCGCGTTGGAGATGATGTAGAGCAGCATGGCCGACATGTTGGCGCTGGCGAGCAGCACCTTCGGCACGTCGCCCAAGCTCATGTCGCGATAGACGAACACGGCGATGACGAAGGCATAGACCGCGCTCACCGCCGCCGCCTCGGTGGGCGTGAACATGCCGCTGTAGATGCCGCCCATGACGATGACGATGAGCAGGATCCCCCACACGCTCTCGCGGAACGCCTTCCAGCGCTCGCCGAGGGTGGCCTTGGCGAGGCGCGGGTAGTCGTTCTTCCAGGCCCGGTACCAGGTGGTGGCGCCGAGCATGGCGGCGAGCATCAGGCCGGGGATGACGCCGGCGATGAACAGATCGCCGATGGAGGCGGAGCTCACGCGCTGCCCCGCCGGATCGGTCATCTGCAGGCCGGTGGTCGCCACCGAATACATCACCATCACGATGGACGGCGGGATGAGGATGCCGAGCGCCCCCGAGGTGGTCACCACGCCGGCGCCGAAGCGCTTGGGGAAGCCCTGCGCCTCCATGGCCGGCAGGATGATGGAGCCGATCGCCACCACGGTGGCGGGCGACGAGCCGGACACCGCCGCGAACAGGGCGCAGGCGAGAACGCCGGCGAGGCCGAGGCCGCCATGCCAATGGCCGACCAGCGAGGTGGCGAAGCGGATCATCCGCCGCGCGACCCCGCCATGGGTGAGGAAATTGCCCGCCAGGATGAAGAACGGGATCGCCATGATCTCGAACTTCTCGATGCCGGTGAACAGCTTCTGCGCCACGATGTCCACCGGGATGTGGGTCATGGTGTAGACGAAGGTCAGCACCGTCATGCCCAGCGCGATGGAGATGGGCATGCCCGTCAGCAGCAGGACGAGGAACAGCCCGAAGATGATGAGGGCGCTCATCGGCTGACGTCCTTCGGATAGAGGGCGGACTTATCGACCACCATCGGCTCGTCCTCGAGCCCGGCCACCTGCGCATGCTCGTGCACCGGCAATTCGCCCGTGCGGGCGAAGGTGAAGGCCACCTGCAGGAAGCGGAAGCACATGAGGTAGGAGCCGAAGGGGATCGCCAGGTAGACGATCCAGGAGGGCAGCTCCATCTCCGGCGTGAAGTCGCCGAAATGGTAGCGGGCCATCACGAACTTCGCCCCGAAGGTGCCGACCACGCCGGTGAACAGCGCGCCGCACAGAAGCCCGAACAGCACCAGCGCGTAGCGCTTGCCCGGGCTCACCGCATTCACCAGCACGTCCACGCCCACATGGATGCCGGTGCGCACGCCATAGGCCGCGCCCACCTTGGCCATCCACACGAACATGAAGATGCAGGCCTCCTGCGCCCAGCCGAGGCGCATCCAGCTCACATAAGGGTAGAGGAGCGCCGTGCCGGCGGCATAGCGCTGCACCACCGCGACGAAGATGAGCACGGTGGCGCTGGCGATCAGCACGGAGATCAGCGTCTCCTCCAGCCGGTCCAGGGTGTGCCACAGTGCCGAGCGCCAGCCGTCGGCGCGGATCCGCATCGCCATCACGATGGTGAAGACCACCGCGAGAAGGGCGAGCAGCGCATAGAGCTTGTGGAGCGGGTTTTCCATGGGCCTCACCTTGTCCCGCCTGGGGCCGGGGAGGACCCGGCCGCGCGAGGGAATCGGACGGCGCTCCGCGACCGGGCCGGTCCGGCGCCTCGACCTGCTCCGCTCCTCCGGCCCTGCGGGCGGAGCGGGGAAGGGTTGCTTTCCTCGAAGATGCGCGGACCGTCTCCTTGCCCGCCCGCCCCTCACGCCGCGCGGGCGAGCCGGACGCCGGCCCGCATCAGGCCGGCGCCGCCGGGCGCGGAGCCGCGCGCCGGCCGCCTACTGGCCGACGCCGCGGGTCGCCTTCAGCACCATGTCGATGGTGTCCTGGCCGATGCGGCCGGACATCTCCGCATAGACCGGCTCCAGCACCTTGCGGAATTCCGCCGTGGCCTCCGGGGTCGGATCGGACAAGGCGATGCGGCCCGACGCCTTCATGGCCGCGAGCGCGTCGTCATTCTCCTGCTGGGCGATGGAGTTGGAATAGTCGGTCGCCTCCGCCATGGCCTTCTCGAGCTTGGCGCGGATGTCGGCCGGCAGGCCGTCCCAGAAGGCCTTGTTCACGATCACCGCATAGCCGAGATAGCCGTGGCGGGTGACGAGACCGTATTTCTGCACCTCGTAGTGCTTCTGGGTGTACATGTTGGACGGCGTATTCTCCGAGCCGTCCACCACGCCGGTCTGCATCGCCTGATAGACCTCGGAGAAGGCCATCACCTGCGGCAGCGCGCCGAGCGCATGGAACTGCGCCTCCAGCACCTTCGACGACTGGATGCGCATCTTGAGGCCGCGGAAGTCCTTCGGCACATGGATCGGCGAGTTGGCGCTCATGATCTTGAAGCCGTTGTCCCAATAGGCGAGGCCCTTGATTCCCTTGGGCTCCAGCTTGGCGAGCAGCACCTTGCCGGGCTCGCCCTCGGTGACCTGGCGCAGCGCCTCGCGGTTCGGGAAGATGTAAGGCAGGTCGAACACCTCGAAGGCGCGCACGCCCAGCGGGCCGAACTTGGCGAGGGAGGGCGCGAGCATCTGCACCGCGCCGAGCTGGAGCGCCTCCATCTCCTCCTTGTCCTTGTAGAGCTGGGAGTTGGGATAGACCTCCACCTTCACCTTGCCGTCGGTGTATTTCTCGGCCAGCTCCTTGAATTTCTCGGCGCCTTTGCCCTTGGGCGTGTCCGGCGTCGTGACATGGCTGAACTTGATGACGATGGGCTGCTGCGCCTGCGCGGCGGGCGCGACCGCCATCGCCAGCCCCGCCAGCATGAGCGCGGCGACGATCTTCCTCATGGCATCCTCCCGTTCTACCGGCCTTGTTTTTCAACGCCTTTTGCGCGTCGGCCGGCTCGTTCTCCCTGTCATCCTCCGCGAAACCTTGCGGGGCGCGGAAAGACTCATGGGTCGATATCGGGAGAAAGCTTAGAGCAATGGGCGCGGAAGCACAAAACTTCTGGCGAATGCTGCATTGCCCACGTCGATTACGCAGATGCGGAAGTCAAACCGGCTCGGCCCAGGCGAGGAGGTGGGCGCGGTGGGGCTGGGGCAGGCAGGTCTTGTCGCCGTCCGCGCGGCCGAGGCGGGCGAAGCGCTCCGCCACCGCGTCCCGCACGCGCGCCACCGTCGCCGCCCGGGCCGGATCCACCGCGATGGAATTGGCCAGCAGGCCGTCCACGTCGGCGAAGCGGCGCAGGTCATCATATTCCCCGCCGGCGACCAGCCGGGCGCGGCCGGCCGTAAGCAAAGCGGAAATCTCCTCCTGCGCGGCGGCCCGCACGGCGGTTTCATCCTCCACCAGCCGAACGGTCTCGAAATAAGGCCCCTCGGCCAAAGGCTCCACCACCAGGATCGGACCGCGCGAGACCCGCGCCGCCTCCGCCAGCGCCGGGCGCATCTCGGCCGCCGGAATGTGGTGCAGGGAATTGGAGAAGATCACCGCATCGAAGCTGTTGTCGGCGAACGGCAGCGCCGCCGCGCCCACCACCTCGAAGCGCGCCGCCGGCACCGCCGCGCGGGCCTCGCGGATGATCTCTTCCTGCGGGTCGATGCCGGTCACCTGCGCGCCCTCGGCGGCGAGCACGCCGGCAAGGCGCCCGGCGCCGCATCCCACATCCAGGAGCGCGCGGCCGGACAGCGGGCCGAGCCAGGCCCGGATGAGACCGGGCATGCTGCCCCGCGGGCGCGGCCCGGCGCCGCCGAGGGGCGCGAGGTCAAGGGACTGGGCCGGGGAATCGGATTGCGGCATCGCACTTCGCCTCGCGTCGGATCCTGTTGCGGAGCCATTGAAGAGGCCGCC
>JAFIHR010000391.1 GCA_017849325.1 Xanthobacter autotrophicus
ACCAGCGGCAGGATGATGAAGGCGGTGGGCGCCGGCCCGTGCAGCTTCGTCACCGCCGTCATGTTGGCGATGGCGGTGGGCGTGGCGCCGAGGCTGATGCCGGTAAATCCCGCCGACAGCACCGCCGCCCGGTAGTCCCGCCCCATGGCCGGGAACACCACGAACAGGATGTAGAGCACCGCCACCAGCGTCTGCAGCCCCAGCACCACCGCCAGCGCGGCGCCGAGCCCGCCCAGCGTCCAGAGCTGCATGCTCATCAGGGACATGGCGAGGAACACGTTCAGCGACAGGTCGGAGATCAGCGCCAGCGCCCGCGAGCGGGTCGGCCAGGGCAGGTTCGGGAACAGCCGCGGCACGGTGTTGGTGAGCACGATGGCCACCAGCAGGCAGACCACGAACATGGGCAGCTTGAGCCCGGTGGCGAGCACCGCCTCCTCCAGGGCGAAACCGATGAGGATGGCGACGTTCAGCACCAGCAGCGTGCTGAGGATGTGGATGTAGGTGACCGTGCCGGCGTCGGGCCCCACGTCGTCCTGCGGCAGGCCCATCACCGGCGCTTCGGTGTCGTTGCCGTGCAGGTGGAAGCGCTTGATGAGCACGCCGGCGATGGGTCCGCCCACGAGGCTGGCGATGACGAGGCCGAGGGTGGCGGAGGCGATGCCCACCTCCATGGCGTTGGACAGGCCGAAGCGCTCGGAGATGATCGGCGCCCAGGCGATGGTGGTGCCGTGGCCGCCGATCAGCGAGACTGAGCCGAGCAGCGGCGCCATGCCCTCCGGCAGGCCGAGCGCCAGGGCCCCGCCGGTGGCGACGAGGTTCTGGATGGCGAGATAGCCCACGGTGAGCAGCAGCAGGATGATCAGCGGCTTGCCGCCGGCGATGAGATCGCTGAGCCGCGCGTTGAGGCCGATGCCGGTGAAGAAATAGATCAGCAGCATGTCCCGCGCGTCGAGCGAGAAGCTGATGGCGAGGTTGAACCCCTGGTAGGCGATCAGCGTGGCAATCGCCGCCACGAGCCCGCCCGTCACCGCCTCGGGGATGTTCCATTGCCGCAGCGGCGGGATCATCCGGTTGAGCCCGGTGCCCAGGAAGAACACCAGGATGGCGATGGTGAAGGTGAGGAGGCCCGGAGCCTGATACGATGCCGGCATGTCTCTCCCTGAGCGGTTGGTGATGGGCCGGTTGGACGAGGGAAGGCCGCGATCGCGGCGCCGCGGGCGCCCTCCGGCCCGTCCTCAGTGCGTGTCGTTGCCGTTATGGCCGTTGCCGTTGTGGCCGTTGTCGCGGTGCACCACGTAATCGGTCAGGGTGAGCACCGCATAAGCGACAATAAAGATCACATTGGCCACCGCCAACCACCTCACCTGGGCCTCGCTGACGCTCACCTCCAGGCGCATCAGCCCCTTCAGAAGGGTGATGCCGGAGATCGCCATCATCGAGACGAACAGCTTCTGCTTGAGGCCGGAGAAGCTCACCCGGGTCATCCAGGTGGGCCAGGTCTCGCGGTCCTTGTCGGGGATCTTGGCGACGAAGCTCTCGTAGCCCGAGGAGATGACGATCACGATGAGGCCGCCGATGAGGGTGAAGTCGATGAGCGTCAGCAGCGCCATCATCACCTCGGGCTCGGTGGCGGTGGGCAGCGCCTGCCCGAACTTCCACAGGGTGATGAAGAAGGCGCCCACCAGCAGGACCAGCGCCAGGATGAGGCCGAGCAGCAGCGGCACCATCACCCAGCGGCTGAGCACCACAAGCCGCGAGATCAACGCGTTCATCCCACCCCACCCCTCGACCAAGGCGCCCCTCGACCGGAGCACCAGGACGGCGGGGCACGATTGCCCCGCCGCGCGCTCTTTCAGGCGTCAGAAGCTGCCTACCATGGAGCCGAGCACGATCACCACCACGAGGGCGATGACGGCGCCGACGATGCCGGCCATGACGATGTCGAGATAGCCCTCCTTGTGGGTCACCCCGCACACCGAGAGCAGCGTCACCACCGCGCCGTTGTGCGGCAGGCTGTCGAGGGTGCCCGAGCCGATCACCGCCACGCGGTGCATCAGCTCCGGGTTCATGCCGATCTGATGGGCGATCTGCATGTAGGTGGGCCCCAGCGCGTCGAGGGCGATGGTGAGGCCGCCCGAGGCCGAGCCGGTGAGCGCGGCGAGGATGTTCGTCGCCACCGCCAGCGAGACCAGCGGCCCGCCCTCGATGCCCAGCACCCAGTCGCGCACCAGCGCGAAGGCCGGCATGGCCGCCACCACCGCGCCGAAGCCGACGAGGCTCGCCACCGAGAAGATCGGCAGCACCGCCGCGTTGGCGCCCGCCGTCATGGTGGCGCGCAGCTCCGGCACGCTGGTGAAGTTGATGGCGATCACCGTGACGATTGCCGCCAGCAGCGCCACCATCACCGACCACACGCCGCCCACGGCGGAGAGCGAGGTCGGCCCCCATTCGGGCTGAGCGAGGAAGGAGACGTCCATCCGCGGCAGGATGACGAAGCTCATCAGGAGGTTGACCACGATCACCACGATGATGGGCAACGCCGCCAGAAGGATCGGTGGACCCTTGCGCGCGCTGTCGGAATGCTCGATCTCGGCCGGGTCGAACGCCTGGGAGGTGGTGGCGCGCTCGCGCACGATGGGGTCCTCGGCGGCATGTTCCACCGATTCGTTCACGTCGAGCACGGTGGCGCCGAAGCCCTCGCCCGCCGCCCGCGCCTTGTTCTCCCGCAGCTTCAGCCACCACATGCCGAAGGCGAGCATGACGATGGAGGCGATGATGCCGAGCCCCGGCGCCGCGAACGGCGTGGTGCCGAAGAACGGCATGGGGATGGCGTTCTGGATCGAGGGCGTGCCGGGCATCGCCGACATGGTGAAGGTGGAGGTGCCGAGCGCGATGGCCGCGGGCATGAGGCGCCGCGGCACCCCGGCCGTGCGGAACAAGGCGATGCCCATGGGCGCCAGCACGAAGAAGGCGACGAACAGCGAGACGCCGCCATAGGTCACGATCGCGCCCGCCAGCACCACGGCGAGGATGGCCCGCTGCGCCCCGAGCTTCTTGGTCATGAAGTCGGCGATGGAGGTCACCGAGCCGGAATCCTCCATCAGCTTGCCGAACAGCGCGCCCAGCAGGAACAGCGGGAAGAACTGCGCCACGAACTGCGCGGCGTTGAGCATGAAGGTCTGGGTCCAGCTCGCCAGCAGCGGCTCGCCGGCGAACACCGCGGCGATCAGCGCCGCGATGGGAGCCAGCAGCAGGATGCTCCAGCCCCTGAAGGCCAGATAGATCAGGAAGGCGAGGCCGACGAGAATGCCGAGAAGGCCCATGGGTCACACTCCTTCAAGCAGGACGTCGAGATCGATGGACGAGGTGATGCCGAGCTTGTCGCCATCCTTGGCCATGAAGGCGTCGCCGGCCTTGCGGCCTTCCTCCTTCAGCATGCTCAGGAAATCCCATTCGGCATTGAGCTTGGAGGAATAGCCGAGCGTCGCCATCAGGTCGTTGCGCACCATGTGGATGCGCATCTTGGCCCAGTGGGCGCCCTCGTCATTGCCGGGGTCGGCCACCTTGCGCATCATCGCCGCCATGCGCAGCTCCTTCAGCAGCACGGCGTTGAACGAGACCTCGTTGAGGCGGTTGAGGATTTCCGCGGCGCTGCGCGGCGTGCCCGGCCGCTCCACCGGATTGATGGGGATCAGGATGGTGTCGTCGGAGGTCAGCTCGCGCACCAGCGGCGTCATGGTAGGGTTGCCGGAATAGCCGCCGTCCCAATAGGCCTCGCCGTCGATCTCGATGGCCTGGAACAGGGTCGGCAGGCAAGCCGAGGCGAGCAGCACCTCGGGGGTGATCTCGGCATTGCGGAATACCCGCCCGCGCCCGGTGCGCACGTTGGTGGCGGTGATGAACAGCTTGATGGGCGAGGCCTTCAGCCGCTCGAAGTCGATGTGGTCCGCGAGCAGCTTGCGCAGCGGATTGATGTTCGTCGGGTTGAGGTCGTAGGGCGAATAAAGCCGGCTCAGGATGTCCATGCCCCAGAACAGAGGCGAGTTGTCCAGGGTCCAGCGGCCCATCATGCGGTCGAGGGGACTGCGCTGGAACGGGCTGAAGCGCGCCGCCTCCGACACCGCGCGCCAGTAGCGGTCGAGCGCGTCGCGGGCGCCCTGATGCCCGCCGGCGGCATAGCCGTCTGCCAGCACCGCCGCGTTCATGGCGCCGGCCGAGGTGCCGGAGATGCCCTCGATCTGCAGCCAGCTTTCCTCAAGCAGCCGGTCGAGCACGCCCCAGGTGAAGGCGCCGTGGGCGCCGCCTCCCTGCAGGGCAAAGTCTACCAGGAGGGGGGTGTGTTCCATCGCGCTCTCCTCTGTGTCGGCGCTCCAGGCCGAACCGAACCCGTCCTTTCGCCCGCCCTGACCGTTTCCTCATCCCATGCGCCGCCGGGAGGCTGGCGCACGAAAGGCATGCATCATTCTTGTCTTGCCCCGCGCGCGGACGCGCCCGGGTGCCGCCCTGCGGCGAGGCCCTAGCCGGCGTGGGCCGGCGCGGGCTGGGTGTCGTCGGCGGAAGCCGCTGCCCCGGTCTCCGGCCCCGTCTTGGGCCCGAACCAGGTCACGTAGAGCGCCGGCAGGAAGATGAGGGTGAGCAGGGTTCCCACCAGCAGCCCGCCCATGATGGCGAAGGCCATGGGCCCCCAGAACACCGTGGGCGCGATGGGGATCATGCCCAGAACGGTGGAGATGGCGGTCAGCATGATCGGCCGGAAGCGCGCGCTCGATGCGGCCACCACCGCATCCCACACATTCTTGCCGGCCTTGCGGTCCGCCTCGATCTGGCTGATCAGGATCACCGCATTCTTGGTGATCATGCCGATCAGCGCCAGCACGCCGAGGATCGCCACGAAGCCCAGGGGCCGGCCC
>JAFIHR010000392.1 GCA_017849325.1 Xanthobacter autotrophicus
CTTGCCACCCTCTCCCCCGGCAGGACGACCGCCGTGCCGCCGCCCGGGGGCACCCTGGTGGCGAGGACCGACCGGAACGGCGTCTTCACCTTCGGCATTCCCCGCGCCGGCTTCTGGGGCTTCGCCGCGCTCGGAACGGGGCCGGCCAAGGAATTCCAGGGGAAGACCCTGTCGCAGGACGCGGTGCTGTGGATCCGCGCCAACGATCTCAAGTGACGCGAGGGAGGCGGACATGCACATCGTCGACGGAGCGCTTTCGACCCCTGTCCTCGTGGCCGGCGCGGCGCTGGCCATCGCCGGCGTCGGCTACGGCCTCAAGAAGATGCCCACGGAGAAGATCCCGGCCGCGGGCGTGCTGAGCGCGGCGTTCTTCGTCGCCTCGCTGGTGCACGTCCCCATCGGCCCGTCGAGCGTCCACCTCATCCTCAACGGCCTTGCCGGGCTGGTGCTCGGCTGGGCCGCGGTCCCGGCGCTGTTCGTCGCCCTGCTGCTGCAGGCGGTGTTCTTCGGCTTCGGCGGCCTCACCGTGCTGGGGGTGAACACGGTCAACATCGCGCTGCCGGCGGTCGCGGTTTACTACCTCTGCCGGCCCGGCATCGTGCGCGCCTCGCCGCGCGGCGCGGCGCTCTGGGGCGCGGCCGGCGGCGCGCTGGCCATCGCCTTGACCACCCTGTGCGTCGGCCTCGCGCTGGCGCTGTCGGGGGAGGAATTCATCCCCGCCGCCAAGCTGGTCTTCCTGACCCATATCCCCATCATGGCGATCGAAGCCCTCATCACGGGGGCGGCGGTCTATCTCGCCCGCCGCGTCAAGCCCGAGCTGTTCGCCACCTTCGCCGCGCCCGCCATGGGGAGCCTGACGCCATGAAGACGACCGCCGCAACTCTGCTCCTCGCCCTGGTCCTGGCGGGCGGCACGGCGCTGCCGGCGCTGGCGCACAAGGTCGTCGCCGGAGCCTATGCCGCGGGCGACCATATCGAAGGCGAGATCGGCTTCTCCGACGGCACCATGGCCGGCAACGCGCTGGTCGAGGTCCTGGCCGAGGACGGCAGCAAGCTCGGCGAGACCCGCACCGCGCAGGACGGCACCTTCACCTTCACCCCGACGCGGAGAGCGGTCCTCATCTTCCATGCCGACCTCGGCAGCGGCCACGTCGCGGAGGTCCGGCTGGAGCCATCCGAGCTGCCGGCGAGCCTCGCCGCGGCGGGCGCGGGCGGATCGGCGACTGCGGCCGCCGGCCCGGCGGCGACCGAGGCCGCGGCGGGCGGGTCCGAGACGGCGGCGGCGGCATTGCGCGTCACCGACGCGCAGCGGGCCGCGCTCGCCGAGGCGGTGCGCAACGAGGTGCGGCCGCTCAGGCGCGAGATCATCGCGCTCAAGGAGCGGAACGACATGCAGTCGATCCTCGGCGGCCTCGGCTATATCGCCGGCCTGTTCGGCCTCTGGTTCTTCCTGTCGGCCCGCCGCCAGGGCCAGAAGAAGGCGCAGGGCTGATGGGCCACCTCGTCCGTGCCGGCACGCCGGGGCTTCTGGAGACGGCGCCGACACGCCCCAGCCCGCTCGAAGGCCTCGACGGCCGGGTCCGCATCGTCGCCGCCGCCGTCTTCGCCCTGGTGGTGGTGTCGCTGACCCATTTCGGGCCGCTGCTGGCGGCGCTCGCGGGCGCCCTGGGCGTGATGCTGCTCGCCCGCCTGCCCGTCCGCCGGACCCTGCGCCGGGTGGTGACCATGGATTCCTTCATCATCCTGATGATCGCCATGCTGCCCTTCACCGCCCCCGGCGAGCCGCTCTTCACCCTCTTCGGCTTTCCCGCCAGCCGGGAAGGGTTCGTCCAGGCGGCGATGATCGCGCTCAAGGCCAACGCCGTGGTGCTGATGGCGATGGCGCTGCTCGCCGCGATCGAGCCGGTCGCCTTCGGCCGGGCGCTGGCCCGGCTCGGCGCGCCCGAGCGGCTCGTCCACCTCATCCAGTTCAACATCCGCTACATCGACGTGCTCGACCAGGAATATCGCCGGCTGCGCGTCGCCATGCGGGCCCGCGGCTTCCGGCCGGCGAACGCGCGCCACACCTATGTGAGCTTCGGCTATCTCATCGGCATGATGCTGATCCGCGCACTGGAGCGCTCGGAGCGCATCCTCGCCGCGATGAAGTGCCGGGGCTTCACCGGCCGCCTGTATCTGGAGGCCGATGAGCGCATCCGGGCCGCCGACCTCGGGTTCGCCGCCGCCCTCGGCGCCTTCGGTGCCGGGCTCCTCGCCTGGGAGGTGATGCTCCGTGCCGCCGCTCATTGAAGCCCGAGGCCTCGTCTTCGCCTATCCGGGGCAGCCGCGGGTCCTCGACGGCGCCGATCTCGCGCTCCTGCCGGGGGAGCGGGTCTGTCTCCTCGGCCCCAACGGCGCCGGCAAGAGCACGCTGCTGCAGATCCTGGTGGGCCTCCTCGTCCCCGAGGCGGGCTCGGTGAGCGCCTTCGGCAGCGTCCGGCGGCAGGAGCGCGACTTCTTCGAGGTGCGCCGGCGCGCCGGCTTCGTCTTCCAGGACCCCGATGACCAGCTGTTCTGCCCGACGGTGGCGGAGGACGTGGCCTTCGGCCCCCGCAACCAGGGCCGGAGCCGGGCCGAGGCGGAGGCCATCGTCGATGCGACCCTCGCGCGCCTCGATCTGCTGCACCTGCGCGATCGCGTCACCCACAAGCTCTCCGGCGGCGAGAAGCGGCTGGTGACGCTGGCGGCGGTGCTCGCCATGGAGCCGGAGGTGCTGCTGCTCGACGAGCCGACCAACGCCCTCGACGAGCGCGTCTACGCCCGCCTGGTGGAGATTCTCCGCGGCCTGCCACAGGCGATGATCGTGGTGTCGCACGACCCCTATTTCCGCCATGCCATCGGCACGCGCAGCGTCCGCCTCGGCGACGGCCGGGTGACCGGGATCGACGAGCCATCGCCCCCCGATCCGCGGATCGACGCACGCTCCCTATGACGGGCGGGGCGCGGCGGGGCGTTGCTTGCCTTTGTGCGGTGCCGCGCCCAAGATGAACGGCATCGGCCCTTCCCGGTGGCGAGGGGCGCCGTGCCTTCATTGCTCCGTCGCAGGCACCGCGTAGACGCAGTGCCTGCACCGCTCTCGAACCGAATTGCGCGCGATGGAAGAAAACCCCGCTCCAACGCAGACCAGCGGCGCGACGTCCGCCGACCCGTCCGCGCCGGCCTCCCTGCCCGCGGGCGGGGCGCCTGACGGGGCCGCGCCGCCCTCCGCCGCTGCGCCGAAGTCCAGCGCCCGCACGGCGGCGGCCATCGTCGCGGTGAGCGTCGCCGCCATCGTCGGCCTGTCGCTGTGGTTTCTGGTGCGCCCGGAACCGCTGCTGGTGCAGGGCGAGGCGGACGCCACCCGCATCGACGTGGCCGCGCGCATCGACGGGCGCATCGCCACGCGGCCGGCCGAGCGCGGCGCCAACGTCGCCGCGGGCGCCGTGCTCCTCACCATCGACAATCCCGAGCTCCTCACCCGGCTCACGGAGGCTCAGGCCGCGAAGGCCGTGGCCGCCGCCGACTTCGCCCGCATCCGGGCGGGCACGCGCGCCGAGGTCATCGCCTCCCGCAAGGCCCAGGTGGCGGCGGCGGATGCCTCCGCCAAGCTCGCGCAGCAGACCTATGACCGCACCCAGCAGCTCACCCAGCGCGACTTCGCCTCGGTGCAGAAGCTGGACGAAGCCACCGCCTCCCTCGACGTAGCCAGGCGCTCCCTGGAACAGGCGAAGCTTTCCTACAGCGAGGCGGTCGCCGGCTACACGGCCGAGGAGCGCGGCGTCGCCGAGGC
>JAFIHR010000067.1 GCA_017849325.1 Xanthobacter autotrophicus
CCGCAGCCGGTGCGCTGTGCCACCTCGGCGAGGAAGTCGGTCTCGGGGAGGGAGCTGTCGACGAAGCGCAGATAGGTGGCCGGATTCTCCAGGAGGATGCGCCGGCCGAGCATCTGCTGCACCTCGTCCACATGGGCGCTCACCACGTCGAGGCGGTGGGGCGTCAGCGGCAAAGGCAGGAGATCGTTGAGGAACACGCCGCCGTGGCTCGACCACGCCAGATGCTCGGAAACCTGCTCCGGCGCATAGCGCTCGCACAGGGCCTGGAGGCGGCGCAGGTGCGCGCCGTCGAGCGGATCGAGGCCGCCGATGTTCAGCCCCACCCCATGGACCGACAGGGCAAGGTCGCGCCGGAGCGCTTCGAGCTGGGCATGGAACAGTCCGCCCGCGCCCATGTAGTTCTCGGCATGCACCTCGATGAAGGCGAGGGGGCCGGGATCGGCCGCGATGGCGGTGAAATGCTCGGGCTTGAAGCCGACGCCCACGCCTGGGGGCAGGGCCGGATCGGATCGCATGGCCACCTCCCGTTGCTCCTGCTGGAGGGAAGGGGGAGCGCACCGGCGCTCCCCGGTTGAGGTCCTTCAGGTCACGCCTTGGTGGGCGTGAGCGAGCCGTGGCCGGCGGGGGTCTGGATCGAGGTGCAGGTGCCATGGGGCACGAGCTTCCAGGCATTGCCCTGGTAATCCACCTTGGAGGTGCCCGCGCAGGTGGTGCCCGCACCGGCCTTGCAGTCGTTCTGGCCCTTCAGGGCGACGCCGTAGCATTTCTCCTTGCCGGCCTCGTCGGCGGCGGAGGCGGGCACCGTGGCGACGACGGCGAGGGCGGTCGCGAGCGAGCCGAGCAGGGCGAGGGAAGCGGCGGTCTTCATGGCTGTTCTCCGGAAAGGGACGACCGTGTTCGGTGCGGTCACCTGTCCTTTCGTGAGGACGGGCGGGACGGTTACACCGCTCACGCGCCTGTGTTCGGCCACCGTCCACGGCGCTGCGAACGGCCCTTGCCGGGATCACGAAAGCGTGAGATGGCGCTCTGTACGGGCCGCCGATGTAACGTCAAGCCGTTGGCCGGCGAACCATTCAGCAACTCGTCCGGGGTTCCATGTCCGAGGAATGGGCCACGCTCATGCGCGCCGCACTCGCGGGAGATGCGGCCTCCTACCGGCGGCTGCTCACGGCGCTGACGCCGGCGCTGCGTGCCTTCGCGCGCCGCACCCTGGCGGCCGCCGGCCGCGACGCGGCGGAGGCGGAGGACGTGGTGCAGGAGACGCTGCTCGCGCTCCACCTGAAGCGCCAGACCTGGGATCCGGCCATGCCGTTCGGTCCGTGGGTCCGCGCCATCGCCCGCCACAAGGCGATGGACGTGCTGCGGCGCAGCGGACGGCGGGGGGAGGTTCCCCTCGACGGGCTGGAGGAACTGCTCGCCCAGGATGAGACGGCGGCGGAGGGCGAGCTCGCCACCCGTGACGCCGAGCGGATCGCCGCGACTCTCAACGGGCGCGAGCGGGAGGTGGTGGAGGCGGTGTGCCTGTCGGGCGCGAGCACCAAGGAGGCGGGGCTCAGGCTCGCCATGAGCGAAGGGGCCGTGCGGGTGGCGCTGCACCGGGCCTTGAAGCGGCTGGCAGCCGCCTATGGGAGCGCGAAAGGATGAAGACCGAGGATCTGATCACCGCCCTCGCGGCCGATGCCCGGCCGAGCGGCCCTTCCTTGCCCGCCGGCCTGCTGCTGGCGGTGGGCGCGGGGGGCGTTGTGGCCGCGATCCTGTTCTCGGCCCTGCTCGGCCTGCGCGGCGATCTCGTCGCGGCGCTCGGCTCGCCGCGCTTCCTGTTCAAGTTCCTCGTGACCGGGACGCTGGCAGTGGTCGCTTTGACCCTGGCGCTGCGCCTCGCGCGGCCGGGGGCGCCGGCGTCCGGCGTGCTGGCGCTGCTCGCGGTTCCGGTGGCGCTGCTGGCGGTCGCGGTGGCGGCGGAGCTCGTCGCCGTGCCCGAAACCCTGTGGATGCGCCGGCTCGTGGGCGAGAACTGGGCGTTCTGCCTCGTCATGGTGCCGCTGCTCTCGGCCGGGCCGCTCGCCTTCCTGCTCTGGGCGCTGAAGCGCGGGGCGCCCGAATCGCCGCTGCTCTCCGGCATCCTCGCCGGCCTCGGCGCCGGCGCCATCGGCGCCTTCACCTATGCCGCCCACTGTCCGGACGATTCGCCGCTGTTCGTGGCGGTCTGGTACACGCTGGCGGTGGCCATGGTGACGGCGGCGGGCGCGCTGCTGGGCCGCAGGCTGCTGCGCTGGTGAATCCGGCGGTCGGCGGTGTGCACTGCGGCAAGATGGCGAGATCGATCTTGATCTCGGGCGGGCTTCATCTCAAACTTCGGCCATTCGTTTGAGAGAGCGGTTTTTTGACGCCTCGCCTCCATCTTGTTCGGGAATTGTGCCGATGCCTTTGAGGGAAGAAGATATTCAAGCCGGTAAGTGCTACAAGACCAAGGGGACCGAGAACTACAAGGTTCTGGCGATCACCCGCGGCATCGTCACCTATGTGACCTGGACCTCTCCACTGCGGATCAACGTGGGCGTGAAGCAGTTCGCCGACGCGGTCTACAAGGAAGTGGCCTGTCCGCCCAATCTCTAACCTTAGCCGCCGGCCGTTTCGCGGTGGGCCGGGCCGGGATCCGGCCGCCACCTGCGCCACCGCGCATCGCCCGGCGCGTCCTGTTGCCTTCGGCGCCGCTCCCCCGGCGCCGCCCGGAAGGGGAGAAGATCCATGACGGGCTCGCTCGAAGCGCCCCCGGCGCCGCAAGCCTCCGGCGAAGCCCCGGCGGCGGGCGGCCTCAAGATCACCGAAGGGCCCAAGATCGCCGCTTTGTCCTGCGGCAAGCCGGTCTATCTCGTGGTGCTGCTGCATGGCGAGGGCATGTCGGGCCAAGCGGTGATCGACCAGGCGCTGAACTGGGCGCCCACCATGCCCAAGGCGGATTTCCTCGCCGCAGAGGCGCCCTTTCCCGCAGCCGACGGCAATGGGCGGCAATGGTTCGAGACCACCGACATGACGCCCGAGGCGATCAACGCCGGCCTCGCCCGGGCGGCGCCGCTGCTCGACGCCTTCCTCGACGAGATGCTGGCGCAGCGCCGGCTGAAGGATAACCACCTCGCTTTGGTGGGCTTCTCTCAGGGCGCCATGCTGGCGCTGCACGTGGCGCTGAGGCGGGCCGAGACCATGGCGGCGGTGGTGGCCTTTTCCGGCGCGCTCCACGAGCCCGCTGCGCAGCTACAGGCGGAGATCCGCGCGCGGCCCGACATCCTGATGATCCATGGCGAGGCCGACGAGGTGGTCCCGTTCGCTGCCATGACCGCCACCAAGGAAGCGCTGAAGGCGCAGGGCGTGCCGGTGAAGAGCATGCGCCGTCCCGGCCTCGGCCATGAGATGGACGACGACGGGGTGATCGCGGCGGGCGACTTCCTCACCGCGCTCGTGGTGCACAAGCCGGCGGCGAAGGCGGACGATCATGATCACGACCATGACCATGATCACGACCACCACTAGCGGCACCCGCCCGTCCCGATCGCGCCGGCCCGGCTGGCGCCCAAATTGCTTCGACCCCACTGTCGCCGCCGCTCCTTCCGGACGGTGCGCACGTCGTTCCCGACCTGTTTGCCTGACCTGTTCGAGGCCATCGTGAGAGATCCTGTCCCGCCGTCCCTGAAGCGTTTTATCTGGGACATCCAATCGGTGGTCGAGCTGGCGGAGAGCGAGCGCGAGATCACGCTCATCGGCGGCGACATCGTGGCCCGCCTCGTCGCCACCGACGACTGCCTGCCGCCCGCCTTCGCCACCCCGGGCGAGGGTGCGCCGCGCCAGTTCCATCTCTATGCCGATGCCATGGAGCGCTTCTGCGTGGTGAGCACGGTGCTCGCCCCCGGCCAGAGCCTGCCCATCCTCAGGGAGCCGGTGTGGGAGCTTGCCGGGCTGCTGCGCGGCGCGGCCACCCGCCAGCGCTTCGCTCTGCCCGAGGGCGCCCCGCCCGAGGCCAAGGCGCCGCCCTCGACCCTCGGACCCGGCAAGGTGGAAAGCTATCTGCCCAAGAGCGGGGAGGGGATCCGGCTCGCCAACGCCAGCGCCGACGCGCCGGCCATCCTGATCCAGGTCTATGGCGGGGAGATCGGCACCCTGCCGCGCGCCGCGATTACCGCCGATGGCGGCGTGAGCGAGATCGTCACCGGCTACGCCAATCCGGAGGGGCTGGACCCCTACGACATCCTCTCCATCCAGACCCAGATCGTGGATTGAGGCGCACGCGGCGATCGCCGGCGG
>JAFIHR010000007.1 GCA_017849325.1 Xanthobacter autotrophicus
GACACCGCGCCCCAGCACATCGCCTATGCCCGCAAGCTCGGCATGGACACCACCGGCTTCCTGATGATGGCCCATCTCAACGATGCCGCCGGCATCGCCGCGCAGGGCAAGCTGATGGAGAGCTACGGCGCCCACACGGTCTATGTGACCGATTCCGCCGGCTACATGCTGCCCGACGACGTGCGCGAGCGTGTCCGCGCCCTGCGCGAGGCGCTCAAACCCGAGACCGAGATCGGCTTCCATGGCCATCACAACATGGGCATGGGCATCGCCAATTCCATCGCCGCCATCGAAGAAGGCGCGAGCCGCATCGACGGCTCGGTGGCCGGCCTCGGCGCGGGCGCCGGCAACACCCCGCTGGAGGTGTTCGCCGCCGTGTGCGACCGGCTCGGCATCGAGACCGGGGTGGACCTCTTCAAGCTCATGGACGTGGCGGAAGAGATCATCGTGCCCATGATGGACCATCTGGTGCGGGTGGACCGCGATGCGCTGACGCTGGGCTATGCCGGCGTCTATTCCACCTTCCTGCTGCACGCCAAGAAGGCGGCAGAGCGCTTCGGCGTGCCGGCGCGCGACATCCTGGTGGAGCTCGGCCGCAAGAAGATGATCGGCGGCCAGGAGGACATGATCCAGGACACCGCCATGACCATGGCCAAGGAGCGCGGCCTGCTGAAGGACGCCGCGGCCTGAGCCGTTCGGCCTGACCGATCGGGGGGAGCGGCCGCGCGCTGCTCCCTCCTCACAACAAGAAGCGGACGGACGGGATGGATAACGCCAATGGGACCCCCGCCGAGGTGGCGGTGGTGGTGGGCGCCACGGGCGCTTTCGGCAAGGTCATCGTCGCGCGCCTGCGGGAGGCGGGGCTCACCGTGGTCGCGGTGGCGCGCACGGAAGGCACGCTGGCGGCGCTTGAGGCCGAGTTCCCCGGCCTCGTGCCGTGCATCGCCGACATCTCCTCAGACACCGCCATCGAGGCGATCGCCGCGGCGCTGCCGGGGCCGGTGCGCATGGTGGTGCACGGGCCCGGCGTGGTGGCGGCCGGCGGAATTCTCGCCATCTCGCCCTCCGGGCTGATGGATGCGGTGAACATCAAGGTGGGCGGCCTCATCCGCCTGGTGCGGGCGGTGGACGAGAGACTGGTGCCGAAGGCGCGCCTCGTCGCCATCGGCGGGCATTACGGCTTCGAGCCCACGGCCTATGCAGCCGCCGCCGGCATCGGCAATGCGGCGCTGGCGAACGTGATCCGCCAGCTCTCCCTCGCCTATGGCCCGCGCGGCATCACCGCCCATCTCATCGCGCCGGGACCGGCCGACACCGAGCGCCTGCGCCGGGTGGCGACGGACCGGGCGGCGCTGCGCGCCATCACCACCGAAGAGGTGCTGGACGAGATGAAGGCGGAATCCTCGCTCGGCGCCTTCACCACGCCGGAGCAGGTGGCCTGGGCTGTGGGCCTGCTGCTCGCCCCCGAGGCCGACGCCATGACCGGCTCCACCTTGATGCTGGATTCGGGCCGCCGCCGCGGCCTGCCTTGACGAAAGCGATGCCTCGGCCGACCGGGCGAAGATCCGGCGCCGAAAAAGCGGGAGGACTGCCATGCCGATCGTCCATTTCCATCTCGTCGATGGCGCCGCCTCTGCCGAGGCGGAAGCGCGCCTGCTGACGCGCGCCTCGGAGCTCTACGCCCGGACCCTCGACGCGCCCATGGAGCGGGTGCGCGCCTTCATCACCGCCCATGCGCCCGGCCGCTTCGCAACCGCCGGCCGGCTGGTGAGCGAGGGCGGCGGCGAGGCGCCCTATTTCGAATTCTTCGTCCTCGCCGGACGGCCCCTCGCCCAACGCCAGGCGCTGCTGGCAGGCTTCACCGACCTGCTGGTGGACATCCTCGGGGCGCGCCGCGAGCTGGTGCGCGGCACCTGCCGCCAGATCGCGCCCGAGGACTGGGGCATCGGCGGCGTGCCGACGAGCGTGCTGCGCGCCAGCGAGATCGAAGCCCGCGCCCAGGCCGCGACCGCAGGCTGAGCCCTGCCCACCACAAGAAGGGAAACGCCGCGATGAAGCACGAGATCCTCATCACCGACACCGGCGAACGCTATCTCTGCGACGAGAACGAGAGCGTGCTGGTGGGCATGGCGCGCCTCGGCCGCAAGGGCATTCCGCTGGGCTGCCGCGGCGGCGGCTGCGGGGTCTGCAAGGTGGAGGTGGTGGAGGGGCGCTACCACGCCCAGGTCATGAGCCGCGCCCACATCCGCGAGGAGGAGATCGCCGCGGGCCAGGTGCTGGCCTGCCGCATCCGCCCGCAGAGCCCGCTCACGGTGCGGGTGGTGGGCGGCCTGCGCAAGGCGGCCTGCCGGCCCCGTCCGGAGGCAGGGGTTATCGCCGAAGCGGCCGAATAAGGCGTCAGGCCGGCGCCATGGCAGTGGCCCGGAAGGCGCGGACCTCCTCCAGGAAGCCCTCCAGGATGGGCGACTTGTTGTCCGAGCGATAGATGCACGAGAGGTCCACCCGCGAGGGCTCGGGCACGCCGCGGAGCGGGCGGTAGACCACCCCGGGCAGGGCCAGCACGGTGGCCGATTCCGGCACCAGGCACAGCCCGAAGCCGCTCGCCACCAGGGCCACGGCGGTCACCGCGTCGCCCACCTCCTGCGACACCTTGGGAATGAAGCCGGCGCTGCGGCACAGCCCGATCGCGGTATCGATGAAGCTCGGCCGGGTGCCGGTCGGAAACAGGACCAGCGGGTGGTCGGCGAGCAGGGCGAAGGGCACCACCTCGATCTGCGCCAGGGGATGGCGCGCGTTCACGGCGAGCAGAAGCTCCTCCGTCGTCACCAGCTCGGCGGTGATGTCGGGCGTGGGCTGGAGGATCCGGTTGAAGCCGACGCTGATGCGGCGCTGGCGCAGGGCCTCGATCTGCTCGCCCTTGTGCATGGTGTGGAGCACGATCTTCACGTCCGGATAGCGGCCCTTGTAGGCGAGCAGCAGCTTCGGGATGATGTCGAGAATGCCCGACCCGAAGATGGCGACGTCGAGCCGCCCGAGCTTGCCCTGCCCGGCCCGCTGGGTGCGTTCCGTGGCCTGCTCCACCACCGAGCGGATGTTGCGGGCCTCCTCCAGGAACAGCACGCCGGCCTCGGTCAGCTCCATGCCGCGCGGGGTGCGGGTGAACAGGGTGACGCCGAGCTCGGCTTCGAGCTGCTGGATCTGGCGGGTGAGCGGGGGCTGGGAGATGTTCATCCGCGCCGCCGCCCGGCCGATGTTCCCCTCCTCGGCCACGGCGATGAAATAGCGCAGGTGTCTGAGGTCCATGGGCGACACGGCGTTTTCCGGAGAGGCGATCACCATACCTTAGAAGTATCGCATGGGGGCATCAATGATATTGGATGCGCGTTCGGCCCGCCGATAGGCTGTGTCGCATCCTGGCCCCGAAGGCACCCCGGACAAGGCGGCAGGGCGCGGACCGCGCACCATCGGTCCGGGCCGGCCCAAGGCGCGCCGGAGCGTCGCGCGGGACCCTGACGCACCCCGCCGGCGACGCGGATGGCGCCGGGTCCGGGCACCGCTGCGGGCGCGCCTGTCCCCTTCTGCCGGGGCCTGGCGGACGGCGGCCGGGATCACTTTGGTAAGCCGCCATGCCATAGTGAAGATTCGCGGGGCGTTGGCCCTGCCGCCGAATGCATCCGCTCCACGGGCCGGCGCCAAAAGGCACGCCGGGCCGATCGGGGCGAGAGAAGACCGGACGAGGCGAGAAGCGGAGCATCCGCCCGCCTCGAACCGGGGAGGAGGGAGAGGAATGCCGCGGAGCAAGCTCATCGAGCAGTTCGATTTGCGCTCGAGGCTGAGGTTCGACTTCGACAGCGCGCATATCTGGCTCGACGAGAACCGGATGATGCTGCTCCACACCAAGGCGTTCGGAGCGCTCCGCCGCGAGCTGTTCGAGACGCTCGGCGCCCGCCGCGCGCAGGGCCTCCTGCTGCGCATGGGCTTCGTCGCCGGCCAGCAGGATGCGGACCTCGCGCGCAAGCTCACCGGAGCCGGCACGCCCTATGAGGTGTTCCGCATCGGCCCCGAGCTGCACGCGGTGGAAGGGATCGTGCACGCCACTATCACCCGCGCCGACATCGACTGGGAAAACGGCTCCTTCAACGGCGAGGTGGAGTGGGACAATTCCTGGGAGGCGGAAGCCCACATCCAGACCTTCGGCAAGGGCGACGAGCCCGCCTGCTGGAGCGTGGTCGGCTATGCCTCGGGCTACGTCACCCAGTTCTTCAAGCGGCTCATCGTCTTCCGCGAGACCAAATGCGTCTGCCGCGGCGACGACAAGTGCGTCATCGTCGGCAAGCCGGCCGAGGAATGGCAGGACGACGACTATCTGCGTTACTTCGAGCCCGACAATGTGGAGGGGCAGCTGCGCCAGATGGAGGAGGAACTCACCCAGCTGCGCGGCTGCCTGGAGGAGAAGAAACGCAGCCGCGGCCGGCTGGTGGGTGATTCCCCCGGCTTCCGCAGCGCCTTCGATCTCCTGAGCAAGGCCGCCGCCAGCCCCATCAACGTGCTGCTGCTGGGCGAGACCGGCGTGGGCAAGGAGGTGTTCGCCAACTGGCTGCACGACAATTCGAACCGGGCTACCAGCCCGTTCGTCGCCGTCAACTGCGCAGCGCTGCCCAACGAATTGATCGAATCCGAACTGTTCGGCGTGCAGAAGGGCGCGTTCACCGGCGCCCAGCAGTCGCGGGCCGGGCGCTTCGAGCGGGCCGACGGCGGCACGCTCTTCCTCGACGAGGTGGGCGACCTCTCCCTCTCCGCGCAGGTGAAGCTGCTGCGCGTGCTGCAGACCGGAGAGGTGGAGCGGCTCGGCGGCAGCGAGCCGCGCAAGGTGGACGTGCGGGTGGTGGCCGCGACCAATGTGGACCTCCACAAGGCCATGGAGGAAGGCCGCTTCCGGGCCGATCTCTATTACCGCCTCGCCACCTATCCGGTGATGATCCCGCCGCTGCGCGAGCGCAAGGCCGACATTCCGCTGCTGGTGGCGGCGCTGATCGACAAGATCGCCCCGAGCTATCACAAGCAGGTCCGCGGGGTGAGCGATCGCGCCATGAAGGCGCTGGTGGCCTACGACTGGCCCGGCAACGTGCGCGAGCTGCAGAATTTGATGGAGCGCGGCATCCTCCTGGCACCCGCCGGCGGCGAGATCGAGCTGGAGCATCTGTTCGCCGGCGGAGCGCCCACCCCCGGCGCCGTGGTGGACCGCCGCGGCGGCCTCGGCCGGCAGGAGGAGGCGGGCCGCGACCGGCTGTACGACACCCTGCTCCACGAGGGCTTCGACCTTCAGGCCCACGAGCAGCGGCTCCTGAAGCTGGCGGTGCAGCGGGCCGGCGGCAACCTCACCCACGCCGCCAACCTGCTCGGCATCACCCGGCGCCAGCTCGCCTACCGCCTGAAGCAGGAGGCCGAGCCCGGCGCGGGCGCGGCGCCTGCCGGCGACCTCGGCGGGACACCGGGCCTGGCGGACTGAGCCGGCCGAGGCGCTCCGGCCGGCGCGCCGCACAATACTTTTCAGGTATCGGTGTGCATAACATCTAGTATTAGACGGCATAACACCTCGTCCCTAGCTTCAACCCCGACGCGGCTGGCGGCGTCCTCAACCGGCGTGCAAGCCGGAGCCGCCGCGAGCGGATGCATCGGGCATCCGCCACTGGATCCGCGCGTTGGGGGAGGCGATGAAAGCGATCTCGAAGGCGGTGGTGGCGGCGTTGGCGCTCACCCTTGCGGCGCCGGCGGCCAACGCCGGATCGGAGCTGATGCCGGGCATTTCCACCGGCATTCCCATGGGCGTGCCCCTGCCGGAGGGCGTCTACCTCATCTCCATCCCCACCTATGGGGAGCGCGACAGCGATCCGCGGCAGGACGTGACCGCCATCGCCCCGGCGTGGCTGATCTGGTCCACCCCGGTGACCATCGCCGGCGGCCGCCTGCTGCTCGACACGGTGATGCCGTTCGCCAATGTGGATATCGACGGCGGGCCGACCTTCACCGGCTTCACCAACCCGATCATCGACGCCCAGCTCAAATGGGACCTGGGGAACGGCTTCTTCGGCGGCTTCCAGACCGGCCTCTACCTGCCCGTCGATTCGGACGTGGGCCGCACCGGCATCGCCTTCCAGGGGCTTGCCGCGCTGTCCTATTTCACCCCCGACTGGAACATCACCACCACCCTCGTCTACGGCACGGGGCAGGACGGCGTCGAAGGCGGACCGGCCTGGTTCAACGCGGACTTCACGCTGGTGAAGAAATTCGGCGGCTTCCAGATCGGCGCGGTGGCCTTCGCCTCCACCGACCTTTCCACGCCCTATTACGGCTACCAGAAGCAGAGCCAGTTCGCGGCGGGCGGCCTCGTCGGCTACGATTTCGGGCCGGTGAACGTGCAGCTCAAGCTCACCACCGATCTTTATGAAGAGAATTACGGCGGGCGCGACACCCGCGTGTGGGCCAACTTCATCATTCCCATCTGGTCGCCCGGCAAGCAGATGGCGGCGAAGTAGGCCCAGCGCGTCCCGCGGCGGCCCCTCGGCGCGGCCGCCGCTTGAGGCGTATGCTCGAATGATGCATTCGAGGACGCCATGATCATCCGCCAGCTGGTCTATCTCGATGCCTTGGCGCGCGAGCGGCATTTCCGCCGCGCCGCCGAGGCCTGCAATGTCTCCCAGCCCACCCTGTCGGCCGCCATCTCGCAGCTGGAAGACGAGCTGGGCGTGCTGATCGTCGAGCGCGGGCGCCGCTTCCAGGGCCTGACCAAGGAGGGCGAGGCGGTGCTCGCCCATGCCCGGCGCATCCTCGCCGAGGCCGACCTCATGCGCGATTCCATCGCCGAGCTGAAGGAAGGCGTCAGCGGCAAGGTCCGGCTCGGCGCCATCCCCACCGCACTGCCCATGGTGGCGCACCTGACCGCGCCCTTCCTCGCGCGCTATCCTGCGGTGTCGCTGACGGTGCTTTCGCTGACCTCCGACGAGATCCAGGAGCGGATCGACAATTTCGAGCTCGACGTCGGCCTCACCTATCTCGACAACGAGCCCCTCGACCGGGTGATCTCCAAGCCGATCTACCAGGAATCCTACATGCTCCTCACCCGGGAGGATGGTCCGCTCGGCGCGCGCGACACCATCACCTGGGCCGAGGCGGGCGAGCTCAATCTGTGCCTGCTCACCGGCGACATGCAGAACCGGCGCATCATCGACGGCATTTTCCGCTCGGTCGGGGTGCAGCCGCGCGCCACCATCGAGACCAACTCCATCTTCAACCTGTGCTCCCATGCCGGCATCGAGGGCGTGTCGAGCATCGTCTCGCTTCAGTTGCTGGAATTCTTCGGCGTGCCGCTCAACACCAAGGCGCTGCCCCTGGTGGAGCCCATGACCCAGCGCACCATCGGCCTCATCATGGCCGACCGCCAGCCGTTCGCGCCGCTCGCCCGCAACCTTCTGATGATGTCGCGCCCGTTCAGCGACGCCGCCTTGCCGCGCAGGCCCGCCACCCGATAGCCACGACCTATCTTGTCGGACACCGGCATGATTTCGCAGCGCAACAAGAGGGGATTGGACCGGCGCGTGCTTTATCCAGGATCGGCGCGTAAATCTGCACCGAATGCCGCGCCATTTTGATAGGCAATACCTATTATCTGGTCGAAACAAACGATTTGAATTTGTAGAAACTGGCCGCACCATCAGCTCAAGCGCGCATCGAAAACGATGCCTTTGGGAGGAAGTATGCCCCGTTCCGCGAGCTGGGATCCGGATCGTGCCCGGACCCTCATTGCCGAGCTCAGTCCCCTGGAAGGGCCGCTGCTGCCCATCCTGCACACGCTGCAGGAGGCCTTCGGCTACGTCGATGCGGCCGCCATCCCGCTCATCGCCGATGCGCTGAACCTGTCACAGGCGGAAGTCTTCGGCACCCTCTCGTTCTACGACGATTTCCGCGACGCGCCGCCGCCCCGCCGGCTGGTGAAGCTGTGCCGGGCGGAAGCCTGCCAGGCGCTCGGCTGCGAGGATCTGGTGGATGGGCTCGCCCGGAGCCAGGGCATCGCTCCCGATGTCCATGGGGATGGCACAGCGGTGGAGGTGCATTCGGTCTATTGCCTCGGCAATTGCGCCCTCGGCCCCTCGGCGCTGGTGGACGACACCCTGATCGGCCGGCTCGATGCGGACCGCCTCGCCGTGCTGTGCGATCCCGACCGCAAGGTGAGCGAGGCGCTGCCATGAGCCC
>JAFIHR010000393.1 GCA_017849325.1 Xanthobacter autotrophicus
GAGGCGCCGTGGCGGTCAGGCGGTCGCCGGGGTGCGCGGTGGCTTCACCGGCCCCACGTCGACCTGGATCTCGTCGCCCTCCACCTTGAGCGGATAGGGATGGAGCGCGTTGCGCACGAGATGGGTCGTGCACTTGCCGCTGGTGCCGTCGAAACCCCAATTGTGATGCGGGCAGGTGACCGTCTTGCCGTCGAAGGTGGCAACATCCATGGGCATGTCCGCATGCGGACAGCGCCCGCGAAACGCCTGGAGCTCGCCGCCCTTCGGCCAGACCAGGAGCACGCTCTTCTTGCCGGCGTGGAAAAGGCCCATCTGGCCTTCGCTCACGGCACTCGTCGCACAGATGGAGGTGAACGCCATCGCAGGTCGCCTTTTTCCAATGAAAGAGTCCTGAGGCGACCAAGCAATTTACGGACCAGCAGGGACCGGGCGCCCGCCTAGCCCTGCCCGGGGAAGACCAGGTTGGCCTTGCGCAGCGCGGCGGCCGAGCCCACGCCCATGCGCTTCACCACGGTCATCGCCTGGGCCATGGGAATATCCAGCGGCACCACGCGATCGGCCGGCAGGAACATCACGTTGCCCGACATGGGTGTGGGCGACTGGGGCACGAAGACCGTCACCCAGGCGTTGGGCAGGGTTTCCAGCAGGTAGCCGATCTGCCAGCCGTCATCGATGCTGACCAGCGCCGGCTTGACGCCCTCGACGCTCTCGACCTGCGCCAGCCCTTCGGCCACGCTCTTCACCAGCTGATATTGCGGCAGGCCGCCCAGCAGCGAGGTCTCCGACCAGCGCATCATGCGCCTGCCGGCCCGCGTCCGCGCCACGAGGCCCGCGAGCAGGGAGATCAGGACCAGGATGAACACCGCCACCACGGTCTCGCCGCGGACGCCGACCAGGGATTCCGCCGGCAGCAGGCCGGCAATGGGCTTGGCCACCGCGCCCACCAGCTTCATGGCGTGGCCGAGCACCACGGCCACGAGGACCACGGGCAGGAGGAACAGCAGCCCGCCCGCCAGCGTCGCCTTCAGGAAGTCCAGGCCGGACGTCGTTCCACCCTCTTGAGACCGAGCCATCGTTTCGCCCCCGCTGAACACAGTCCCTGCCTATCGCCTCGGCACGGCCGTGCGTCAACGGGCGCGGGCCCCGGCTGGCGGTGCGAGCCGCCATGCGCGGATCCGCGCACCGATCCCGCGAGCGGCGCGGCGGCGCGCGGCACCGGCTACTTGGTGGCCGGCTACTTGGTGGCCGGCTACTTGGCGGCCGGCTACTTGGCGGCCGGCGGCGGCGGCACGGTCACCCCGCCCTTGAACCCCTGCATGGTCCATTCATAGGGCGCGGTCCCGACCCGGAAGGCGCCGAGGCGCGCCGCGGCGAGGTCGAGGATATTCACGATCACGGCGGTCCACATGGCGGTCAGCACCAGCATCAGGAGCCGGATCGGCCGCTGCTTGAGCCCCATCTGATAGCCGAGCGACGCCATGCTCAGGGCCGTCATGCCGATGAGCAGCCAGAACAATTGGGGTGGAAAGGAAAATGCGAAGGCAAAGCGCTCGGCGGTGCTGCGATCGAACATCTCGTTCACCGCCGCCATGAGCGAGGCGGAGATGGGGTTCGGCTGCTCGCGCGCGATGGCCGTCATATGGCCCCAGATCTGCGTCTGCAGGGCGTTGGTCTGCTGGCTCAGCGCCTCGATCTTGGCGCGGTCGCGGCCGGCGGCGACGAATTCGGCGCGGATCAGGATGTAGCTTTCCATCAGCCGCGCCATCTCCTGCGCCCGCGGGGTGCCCACGGCCTCGGCGCGCAGCCAGGCGGTGCCGATGGCGTTGGCCTCGGCCAGGGCGTCGGCCCGCCGCTCGCTGAAGCGGCCGTTGGCGAAGGACAGGGTCAGCGCCAGCACGAAGGCAAGAAGGCCGAGCATGCCGCCCACCACCACGCCGACGCTCTCGGCGTGGCTGCCGGCGCGCTTCTGGTCGCGGCTTCCGACCCGGTAGCCGATCTCATGGGCCAGCAGCTGGATGGCCAGCAGCAGCACGCCGAACGCGAAGAGGTTCCATTCGGCCAGAGCCGCAAGATATTCCATGAAGAAGACCACCCGCGTCCGGCCGAATCGGCCTCGATGACATGACTCTCCTCTTCCGATGGCGCTTGAAGGCTGTCAATTCACTTCGCGTGGCAAGTAACCGTCGCCCGGCCCGAGCGGCCGCGGGGGTGATCCGCTCACAGCGGCACCGCCACCGTGCGGCGGGACGCGGCCAGCGCCACGCCCGCGGCCACCAGCAGGAGCGCGGCCGCCGCAAAAAACGGAACCGACGGGGAAATGCGGTGCAGGAGGGCGCCCGACAGCGGACCGATGACCAGCCCCACCCCCTGCCCCATCATGTTGAGGCCCGCGGCCTTCCCCTGGGCGTGGGGCCCCGCCCGCAGGCTGAGGCTGGCGAGGTTGCCGGGAAACAGCAGCCCGAGCCCCATGCCGAACAGCAGCAGGATCGCCAAAATCTCCTCATAGCTGCCGGCAAGCCCGCACAGCAGCATGGAGGCGGCGGCGACCAGCGCGCCGGCGAGCAGCAGCCGCTCGGGCCGCCGCGCCCCCACCCGCGCGACGACGCGCTGCATCGCCACCACCGTGAGCGCGGTGAGGAGCAGGCCCTTGCCGGCCATGCTGACCGACTCCTCGGGGGAAAAGCCCATCGCGTCCTGCAGGCGCAGCGCCATCACCTGCTGCACCATGCCGAAGGCGACGAAAACGATGAGGGTGACGAGGGCGAACGGCCAGAGCCGGCCGATCACCGGATGGCCATCGACGGCCAGAGGCCGGTGCCGCACCGGCTCGCGCACCAAAGCGAAAACCAGGGCAAGGCCGCCCGCCACCGCCGCGCCCGCCACCAGGAACGCACCGGCGGGGTCGCGCCCGCCCATCAGCCAGGCCAGCAGCGCGCCGCCGATGGCCCCGAGCCCGTAGGCGGCGGCGATCAGCCCCATGCCGCCGACCCGCTGCTCGTGGGTGGTGATGTCCGCCATATAGGCCTGGGCCGAGGGCAGGAGACCGCCGACGAACAGGGCCTGGAGCGCGCGCGCCGCCGCGAACAGGCCGAACGCCAGCGCCAGGCCGAGGCCGCCGGAAAGGCGGGCGCCGGTGATGAGGCCGAAGGCGAGCGCGCCAAGGCCCGATCCCGCCAGCGCGAGAAGGATCACCGGGCGGCGGCCGAGCCGTTCGCTGACGGCGCCCCAGACGGGTGCGGCGAGGATGAGCAGGAGCGCCGATGCGCTCAGGATCGCCGCGGTCTCAAGATCGCTGAAGCCCATCTGCCGGCCGAGGGGCGGAAGCGCCAGGAGCAGGAAGGACTGGCCCGTCAC
>JAFIHR010000394.1 GCA_017849325.1 Xanthobacter autotrophicus
CCCGGCTCGCGCGCCAAGATCGCGGTGATCTCCCGCGACGGCTCGGTGGACCCGGTGGGTGCCTGCGTCGGCATGCGCGGCTCGCGCGTGCAGGCGGTGGTGAACGAGCTGCAGGGCGAGAAGATCGACATCATCCCCTGGAACCCGGACATCGCCACCTTCATCGTCAACGCCCTTGCCCCTGCGGAAGTGGTCAAGGTGGTGCTCGACGAGGACCGCGAGCGCATCGAGGTGGTGGTGCCCGACGCCCAGCTCTCGCTGGCCATCGGCCGGCGCGGCCAGAACGTGCGCCTCGCCTCCCAGCTCACCGGCTGGCACATCGACATCATGACCGAGCAGGAGGAGAGCGAGCGGCGCCAGAAGGAATTCGCCGAGCGCACCAAGATGTTCGCCGAGGCCCTCGATCTCGACGAGATGATGGGCCAGCTCCTCACCTCCGAGGGCTTCACCTCGGTGGAGGAGATCGCCTACGTGCCGGTGGATGAGCTCGCCTCCATCGAGGGCTTCGACGCCGATACCGCCGCCGAGCTGCAGGCCCGCGCGGTGAAGCACCTCGACGAGGTGGAAGCCGCCCTCGACGCCCGCCGCCGCGAGCTGGGCGTCGACGACGACGTCAAGACGGTGCCCGGCATCACTTCCAAGATGCTGGTGGCGCTCGGCGAGAACGACATCAAGTCGGTGGAGGACCTCGCCGGCTGCGCCACCGACGACCTCACCGGCTGGACCGAGCGCAAGGACGGCGAGACCATCCGCCAGCCCGGCGCCCTGGACGGCTTCGAGCTGAGCCGCGAGGACGCCGAGCAGCTGATCATGCAGGCGCGCATCGCCGCCGGCTGGATCACCGAAGCCGACCTTGCCGGTGCGGAAGCGGACGCGGACCTCGACGCCGAAGGCGACGAGGCCGCCGGCACCGCGGCCGAGTAAAGGAGATGACCCGCAGTGCTCGCACACGAGGTGCAGGACGAGATGGACGAGGGACCGCGCAGCCTTGCCGCCGCGCGGGCGCCCCTGTCGCGTCTGTGCCTCGCCACGCGGCGGGTGCTGCCGGTCGGCGACATGCTGCGCTTCGTGGTGGGGCCGGACGGCACGATCGTCCCTGACCTCGCGCGCAAGCTGCCGGGCCGCGGCGCCTGGATCGGCGCCACCCGCGCCGACCTTGAGACCGCGCTGAAGAAGAAGGCCTTCGCCCGCGCCTTCAAGGGCAAGGGCACCGCCGGCCCCGAGCTGATCCCGCTCATCGACGACCTGCTGGCGCGGGACGCGCTCGGCGCGCTCAGCCTCGCCAACAAGGCCGGGCGGGTGGTCACGGGCGCCGTAAAGGTTCAATCGCACCTTTCGAACGGAGATGTGGGCGTGCTGCTGCACGCCTCCGACGCGCGCCCGGACGGGGTGCGCAAGCTAAACGGGTTCGCCCGTCAAGTGGAAGCTGCCCGGTTACCTCAAGTGGAACCCCAGGTGGCGATCATCGATTGCTTTCCCGGCGCCGAATTGGACTTGGCGTTGGGGCGGTCAAATGTGGTACATGCGGCGCTGCTCGCGCATCCGACAAGTGCGGGATTTCTCGCGCGCTGCCGAAAGCTCGAACGCTGGCGGACCGGAACCCCCGGCGGCGTTGAGGGCATCTGCAGCCCGGCGACGACCCCGACTGACAGCCGGATGCAAGGAACGGATACGGAATGAACGATACCAAGACTCCCGGCGATAAGACGCTCCACCCGACCTCCTCCGGCAAGACGCTCACCCTGAAGCGCCCGGTGGAGCAGGGTACGGTGCGCCAGAGCTTCAGCCACGGCCGCTCGAAGGCGGTGGTGGTGGAGAAGGTGAAGCGCCGCGTCATCGCGCCGGGCGAGGCCGGTCATTCCGCGGCGGCGCCGGCGCCGGCCCCCGCCGCGCCCCAGACAGCCAAGCCCGCAGCCGCCGCTCCCCCCGCTGCGCCGGCCCGTCCGGCTGCGCCCCCGGCTCCCGCCCAGCCCGCGGTGACCGCCGAGGTGGCGACGCCCGAGCCGGTGGAAGCCAAGGCGCCCCAGCCCGCCGTCGAGCCCGCGGCCCCCTCCGCGCCGGCTCCGGCAGCCCCCGCGCCGGCCGAAGCCAAGGTCGAGACCCCCGCCCCCGAGGCCGCACCCCCGGCCCCGCCCCAGGCGGCAGAACCCAAGCCGGCGGAACCCGCCGCACCGAAGGCGGAGGCTCCGGCCGTGACCAAGACATCCGCGCCTCCCCCGGCGGCGCCGCCCAAGTCCGCGCCCCCGGCCGCCGCTTCGGGGCGGTCCGGCGCGCCGGCCTCGCAGGCTCCGGCCCGCGGGCCGCAGCGGGCCGGTGCTCCCGGCCAGGCACGCCCCGGCAACGCTCCCGCCCGTCCCGGCGCGGGCGGCCAGGAGCGCCGTTCCGGAGGTCCCGGCGGGCAGCGCGGTCCGCAGCGCAGCGGCGGCTCCGGCGTGGTGCTGCGCACCCTGACCGACGAGGAGCGCAACGCCCGCGCGGCCGCTTTGGCCGATGCCCGCGCCCGTGCCGTGGAAGAGCAGCGCATGGCCGAGGAGCGCCGTGCCGCCGAGGAGGAGGCCCGCCGCCGCGCCGAGCGCGAGCGCGTCGAGCGCGCCGAGCGCGAGGCCGCCGAGGCCCGCAAGCGCGACGAGGAGGCCCGCCGCGCCCAGGAGGAAGAGAGCAAGCGCAATGCCGAGCAGGAGGCGCGCAAGCGCTTCGGCGAGGAGCAGGGCACGGCCGGCACCTCGGCGGGTGCTGGCGCCGGCGCCGGCGCCACCGCGCGCCCCCTCACCCCGCGTCCCGCCGGCACCGCGGAGACCGAAGAGGAGGAGCGTCGCAGCAGCGGCGGCGCGGCCCGCAAGGGTCCCGCGGCCCGCGTCGCGCCTCCGGCCAAGCCCACCCGCACCCCGGGCGGCGCCGAGAAGCAGCGCGGCCGCCTGACCGTGGTCACCGCTTTGTCCGGCGACGAGGAGCGCCAGCGTTCGGTGGCCTCGTTCCGCCGCCGCACCCAGCGCATGACCGGCCATCGCGGCGCCCAGGAGAACAAGGAAAAGATCGCCCGCGAAGTGATCCTGCCCGAGACCATCACCATCCAGGAGCTCGCCAACCGCATGTCGGAGCGGGCGGTGGACGTGATCCGCCTGCTCATGAAGCAGGGGCAGATGGTGAAGATCACCGACGTGATCGACGCCGACACCGCCGAGCTGATCGCCGCCGAGCTCGGCCACACGGTGCGCCGCGTCGCCGAATCCGACGTGGAAGAGGGCCTGTTCGACACGCCCGACGCCCCGGAGGATCTCAAGCCCCGCCCGGCGGTGGTCACCATCATGGGCCACGTCGACCACGGCAAGACCTCGCTGCTCGACGCCATCCGCGCCGCCAACGTGGTCTCCGGCGAGGCCGGCGGCATCACCCAGCACATCGGCGCCTATCAGGTGACCGCGCCCTCCGGCAGCAAGATCACCTTCATCGACACCCCCGGCCACGCCGCCTTCACCGCCATGCGCGCCCGCGGCGCCAAGGTGACGGACATCGTGGTGCTGGTGGTGGCGGCGGACGACGGCGTGATGCCGCAGACCGTCGAGGCCATCAACCATGCCCGCGCGGCGGGCGTGCCGATGATCGTCGCCATCAACAAGATCGACAAGCCCGGCGCCAAGCCCGAGCGGGTGCGCACCGAGCTGCTCCAGTACGAGGTTCAGGTCGAGACCATGGGCGGCGAGACGCTCGAGGTGGAGGTCTCCGCCAAGGAGCACCTCAACCTCGACAAGCTGCTCGAGGCCATCGCCCTGCAGTCGGAACTGCTCGACCTCAAGGCCAATCCCGACCGCCCGGCCGAAGGCACGGTGGTGGAGGCCAAGCTCGATCGCGGCCGCGGTCCGGTGGCCACCGTGCTGGTGCAGCGCGGCACGCTGAAGGTCGCGGACATCGTGGTGGCCGGCGCCGAATGGGGCCGCGTGCGCGCCCTCATCTCCGACACCGGCGACACGGTGGAGGAGGCGCCGCCCTCCTTCCCGGTGGAGATCCTCGGCTTCAACGGCACGCCGGAGGCGGGCGACCGCCTGGCCGTGGTGGAGAACGAGGCCCGCGCCCGCGAGATCACCGATTACCGCCAGCGCCAGAAGCGCGAGAAGGCCGCGGCCCGCTCCGCCACCATGCGCGGCTCGCTCGAGCAGATGATGAGCCAGGTCAAGTCGACCGGGCGGAAGGAATTCCCGCTCATCATCAAGGGCGACGTGTCCGGCTCGGTGGAAGCCATCATCGGTGCCCTCGAGAAGATCGGCAACGACGAGGTGCAGGCCCGCATCATCCATTCCGGCGCGGGCGGCATCAACGAGAGCGACGTGACCCTGGCGGAGACCTCCGGCGCGGCCATCATCGCCTTCAACGTGCGCGCCAACAAGGAAGCGCGCGACGCGGCCGAGCGGGCGGGCATCGAGATCCGCTACTACAACATCATCTACGACCTCGTGGATGACGTGAAGCATGCCATGAGCGGCCTGCTCGCGCCGATCATCCGCGAGACCATGCTCGGCAACGCGCTCATCAAGGAGATCTTCCACGTCTCCAAGGTGGGCAAGGTGGCCGGCTGCCAGGTCACCGACGGCATCGTGGAACGCGGCCAGCATGTCCGCCTCATCCGCGACAACGTGGTGATCCACGAAGGCAAGCTTGCCACCCTCAACCGCTACAAGGATGCGGTGAACACGGTGCACGCCGGCCAGGACTGCGGCATGTCCTTCGAGAACTACCAGGACATGCGCGCGGGCGACGTCATCGAGTGCTTCCGCGTCGAGACGGTGCAGCGCTCGCTCTGATCGGGCGCTGACGCGACGGCCCCGACGTCCCCGGCCTCTTGCGAGGGAGGGGGCGAAGGACCATCTGCCATCCGCTTGCTTTGCCGGCTGACGTCGGCCAAGCGAGCGGCACAGGAATTCAACCGGAGCGACACGGTCCAAACCCGGCCGCTCCCCCTTGAAGAAGAAGGCGCCCCCGGCGAGGCCCCAGAGCGGGCCGCCCGGCGCCGAAGAGGCTTAAGACCATGAGACCCCAGACCCGCACGGGAGGCGGCCCCTCCCAGCGCATGCTGCGCGTGGGCGAGCTCGTTCGCCACGCGCTCGCCGACGTGCTCTCGCGCGGCGACCATATCGATCCCGTCCTGTCCGGCCACATCATCACCGTGCCGGAAGTGCGCATGTCGCCGGACCTGAAGATCGCCACCTGCTTCGTCATGCCGCTCGGCGGCAGGGACCTGACGCCGGTGCTGAAGGCCCTCGACGCCAACCGGCGCCATCTGCGCGCCGAGATCGCCCGGCGGGTGGAGCTGAAATCCGTGCCGGACCTCAGGTTCCGCGAGGACACCTCGTTCGATGAGGGTGCCCGCATGGACGCGCTGCTGCGCTCGCCCGAGGTCACCCGCGACCTCGATCTCGACGACGACAATACCGAGACCGATCCGAAATGAACGCCCCCGTTTCCCCGACGACGCCCGCCCAGACCGCCACGCCGGTGACGGACGCCGAGGCCCGCCCCGCCGCCGCCCCGCGCGGCAACGCTCCGCGCGAGCGCGACCAGCGCCCCCGCGCGCCCAAGCGCGACCTCAACGGCTGGGTGCTGCTGGACAAGCCCACGGGCATGACCTCCACCCAGGCGGTGGGCGCGGTGAAGCGCATCTTCGGCGCCAAGAAGGCCGGCCATGCGGGCACCCTCGATCCCTTGGCCTCGGGCTGCCTGCCCATCGCCTTCGGCGAGGCCACCAAGACGGTTCCCTACGTGATGGACGGGGTGAAGACCTACCGCTTCACCGTGCGCTTCGGCATCGAGACCGATACCGACGATTCCGAAGGCCGCGCCGTCGCCACCGCCGAGGCCCGTCCCACGGACGAGGCGATCGCCGACGCGCTCGGCGCCTTCCGCGGCGAGATCATGCAGGTGCCGCCGGCCTATTCCGCCCTCAAGATCGACGGCGAGCGCGCCTATGACCTCGCCCGTGACGGCGAGAAGGTGGAGCTCAAGGCCCGCCCTGTCACCATCCACCGTCTGGTGCTGGTGGCCCGGCCCGATGCCGACCATGCGGTGCTGGAGGCCGAGTGCGGCAAGGGCACCTATGTGCGCGCCATCGCCCGCGATCTCGGCCGCGCGCTCGGTTGCCTCGGCCACATCAGCGCCCTGCGCCGCGCCTCGGTGGGCCCCTTCCTGGAGGAGGACCTCGTGCCGCTCGCCGAGCTCGACGAGCGCGCCGCGGAAGGCGAGGCCGCGCTGATGGAGGCCCTCGACCCCACCGAGCTGGCGCTGGAGGAGCTGCCCGCCCTCTCCCTCACCCCGTCCGACGCCCACCGCCTGCGCTGCGGGCAGAGCGCCATCCTGCGCGGCCGCGATGCGCCCATCATGGAAGGCCATGCGGCGGTGTTCTGCCAGGGCGCTCTGGTGGCCATCGGCGATGTGGAGGGCGGCGAGGTGTTTCCCCACCGGGTGTTCAACTGGGGCCGGCAGGAGAGCCCGCGCGGCCGCTCCGGCGGCAAGCCGCCCCACCCGCGTCCGGAGCGCTGAGGCCCGCCGGACACCCGTACCGACCGGCCGGTGCGCGGCCTGTCCGCGCCGGACCGCCAGGCCCCCCGTTCTGCATCCATGCCCGCTCCGGCCCGCCCGGGGCGGGCATGCTGCTTCGCCGCCATGATGTCGCACCGCACCGGCTCGCGGCTCGCAGGGATCGACGGCCTCGGGGCGCTGTTGTAACGGAGCAGGACATCTTTTGGACCGAGGACTGCAGCCGGGCCGGCCGCACGGACTCCCTTGGACGGCGGGAAACGGACCCGATGCGGATAACGGTAGGTGAGCTCCCGCGCTGCCCCTCGCGCCCCGGCGGATGAGCGGGCGCCGCTGATGTCTGCCCCCGCCCAGTCTGCCTCGCCCCCCTCCACCGCCGACCAGCGCCGCGCGCGGATCATGGCGGTCGCGACGGCGCACTTCCTCAAGTCCGGCTTCGAGCGCGCCAACCTGGACCGGGTCGCGGCGGACGCGCGGGTCGGCAAGCAGGCCATCTACGAATTCTTCCGGAACAAGTACGATCTGTTCGATGCGGTGGTGCGGGCCGCGATGATCGCCGCAACGCCACCGGCCCCGTCGTTCGCGGGCGAAATCGAGACGGTGCTGGAAAACCAGGCCCTCTACGCCTCCACGGTCTACGCCGACCCCCACGTCATCGAGCTGCTGCGCGCCAACATCGTCGCCGTGCGCCGCTTTCCGGAGCTGGCGACCGCGCTGCACGAGTTCCGACGGCAGCAGGTGATGGCCCTCGCCGACTATCTCTCGGGCCTCGCCGCCGCCGGCCGGATCGGGCCCCTGCCGGGACCGCCGCTCGATCACGCGACCCGGCTCGTCAACCTCACTCTGGCGGGCACCTGCTACCTTCTTGGGCGCCCGCTGCCGGAGGATGCCGAGCGCATGGCGCAGGCGCGCTTCGCGGTGAACCTGTTCCTCAAGGGCATCGGCGCCGCCGATGCGGGCAGCCCCGGCATCTGCCGCCCGGCGCCGCCCTGTACCGCCCCGGCGGCGGAAAAGCCGGTGCAGCGCCGCATGTCCGGCGAGCGCTACGATGTCCTCTGCGATGCCGCGCTGGACGAATTCATGGCGGCCGGCTTCGAGAACGCCAGTGTCGAGCGCATCCATTGGGCGGCAAAGGTGAGCCGCACCACCATCTATCGCCAGTTCTGCAGCAAGGAAGGGCTGTTCCGCCGCGTGGTGGAGCGCGAGATCGCGCGGCAGGCGATCCGCCTCCCGGTTCCGGACGAGGGCGACCTGGAGACGCGCCTCGTCGCCCTGGCGCGCAGCATGCTCGACCTGCACCTCGTGCCGCGCGCGCTGAAGCTCCACCGCCTGCTGATCGAGGAGGCCCTGGTATTCCCCGAACTGGCGCAGGGCTATTACGATGCACGGGTCGCGCGGCTGGGGTCGGCGCTGGCCCAGGTGATGGCCGCCGCCGGCCATCCGCGGCCCTCCCCCGGGATCGTCGCGGCCTTTCACACCCTCGCCACCTTCGGGATGCGCTACGTCGCAGCCGACCGGCCGGTCGGCGAGGAGGAGCGGGCGGAGAACGCCCGCCAGTGCGCCCGCATCCTGACGCGGGGGCTTAGGGCCTGAGCCGCGCGGCTCCGCCCGTCCGCCGGACGGTTGAGAGCCGGCGCCGCCTCACTGGTATCGCGCCAGCCCCAGGTCGGCGATCTCGATCTCCGGCGCCGCCCCGCTCACCAGGTCGGCGATGACGCGGCCCGAGCCGCAGGACATGGTCCAGCCCAGGGTGCCGTGCCCGGCGTTGAGGAACAGGTTCGGGTAGCGGGTCGGGCCGATGATGGGCGTGCCGTCCGGCGTCATGGGCCGCAGGCCGCACCAGAAGATGGCCTGGCTCTGGTCCCCGGCGCCGCCGAACAGGTCCTCCACCGAATGCTCCAGCGTCGCCCGCCGGGCGTCCGGCAGGGATTTGTCGAAGCCGGCGATCTCCGCCATGCCGCCCACCCGGATGCGCTCGCCGAGGCGGGTGATGGCCACCTTGTGGGCCTCGTCCATCACCGTCGAGACCGGCGCGCGCGCCGCATCGACGATGGGCAGGGTGATGGAATAGCCCTTCACCGGATAGATCGGCAGGTCGAGCCCCAGCGGCCCAAGCAGGGCCGGCGTGTAGCTGGCGAGGCACGCGACCACGAGGTCGCAGTCGAGATCCCCCTCAGAGGTCTCGACCGCCGCGATGCGCCCGCCCGACACCTTCAGCGCGCGGATCTCCACCCCGTAGCGAAAGGTGACGCCCGCCTTCTCGCACAGCCCCGCCAGGGCATTGGTGAACAGGAAGCAGTCGCCGGTCTCGTCGCCCGGCAGCCGCAGGCCGCCGACGAGCTTGTCCTTCGCCGCGGCAAGGCCCGGCTCGGCGGCGACGCAGCCCGCGCTGTCGAGCACCTCGAACGGCACGCCGTCGGCGCGCAACACCTCCACGTCCTTGCCGATGGCGTCGAGCTGCTTCTGGGTGCGGAACACCTCCAGCGTGCCCTGGGTGCGCTCGTCATAGGCGATGCCGGTCTCGGCACGCAGGGTATCGAGGCAGTCGCGGCTGTATTCGGCAAGGCGCACCATGCGGCTCTTGTTCACCCGGTAGCGCGCCGCGGTGCAGTTGCGCAGCATGGCCAGCATCCAGCGCCAGGTGGGCACGTCGAAGCGCGGCTGGATGATCAGCGGCGCGTATTTCATAAAGAGCCACTTCATCGCCTTGACGGGAATGCCGGGCGCGGCCCACGGCGCCGAATAGCCGGGCGAGATCTCGCCGGCGTTGGCGTAGCTCGTCTCCAGGGCGGGGCCTGCCTGCCGATCGAGCACGCACACCTCGTGCCCCGCCTTGGCGAGATAATAGGCCGAGGTGACGCCGATCACGCCGGCCCCCAATACGGTAATCTTCATGGCCGCGTCCTGCGCCTCGCAAAGCTGAGCCGGAGCAGATTAGCGCGCACCGCAAGGTGCCCGGCAAGGGCCATTCGCAGGCCCCCGCCGTGCGCCAGACGCGCGGCTCCGGGAAGCTACCAGCAAGATCAGGACCAGATGGAGGGACGGGACCGGCGGCCGCGCGCCCCGCCCGCGCCTCAGGCGATGTGCTTCACCACGCCGCCGTCCACCCGGAGCGCCGCGCCATTGGTGGCGGAGGCCTGCGGGGAGGAGACGTAGACCACCATGTTGGCCACCTCGTCCGGGGTGGCGAGGCGCTTGATGAGGGAGGTGGGGCGGTGCTCGGCGATGAAGCGGGCCTCCATCTCCGGCTGGGTGATGCCGGCGTCGGCCGCCATCCTGCCGAAGAAGTCGCCCACTCCTTCCGAGCGGGTCGGGCCGGGCAGGACGGCGTTCACCGTCACGCCGGTGCCGGCGGTGGATTCGGCAAGGCCACGCGAGACGGCGAGCTGGGCGGTCTTGGTGGTGCCGTAATGGACCATCTCCGCCGGCGTGTTGAGCGCCGACTCGCTGGAGATGAAGACGATGCGGCCCCAGTTCTTCGCCAGCATCTGCGGCAGATAGAGACGCGCCATGCGCACCCCGCTCAGCACGTTGACCTCGAAGAAGCGCATCCAGTCCGCATCGCTGATCTCGGCGAACGGCTTGGGCTCGAAGATTCCGAGGTTGTTGATGAGGATGTCCGCCGCCGGCACCGCGGCGGCGAAGTGCGCCACCCCATCCGCCGTGCCGAGATCGGCGGCCACGCCCGCGACGTCGGCCTGCGGCACGCTCGCGCGCAGCCGCTGCACCGCCGCCTCCACCCGCTCGGCGCCGCGCCCGTTGACGATGACGTGCGCGCCCGCCGCCGCGAGCCCCTTGGCGATGGCGAAGCCGATGCCGGAGGTGGAGCCGGTGACCACCGCCGTCCTGCCGGAAAGATCGATGTTCATGTGCCTGGTCTTCCCTATTCCGCCGCTTCGGCGAAGAAGTCGGTGAGCAGCCGCGCGAAGCGCGCCGCATGCTCGATCTGCACCCAATGGCCGCAGCGGCTGAACACGTGCAGCTGCGACCGATCGATCCATTGCAGCAGCGTGAGGGAGTTGGACAAGGGGATCACCTTGTCGTCGCGGCCGTGGATGATCAGGGTTTCGTGACCGAGGGCGCGGATGTCGGCCTCCGCGCTCGTCATGGCGTCGACCCAGCGCTGGCGCGGCGCCGGGAACATGGCCGAGAAGCTCTCCTGGAAGCCCGGCCGGATGCTGGCGCGATAGCGCAGCTCCGCCAGCTCGTCATTCACCAGCTCGCGGCTGAAGGCGAAGATGTCGAGCAGCGTCTTCATGTTCTCCAGCGACGGCTCGTAGCCCCACACCGCATCGAGCCCGTGGGTGATGGGGAACGGCACGCCCACGCTGCCCATCAGCACGAGCCGCCCCACCCGCTCGGGATGCTGGATCGCCATGGCGAGCGCGATGGCGCCGCCGAAGGAATTGCCGACGATGTGCGCCTTGGGCAGTCCGAGGGCATCCAGCAGGCCGACCGCCTGCCGGACCCAGGTGGCGATGTCGTAGGTGATGCCGTCGGGCCGCTCGCTGAAGCCGAACCCCACCATGTCCGGGGCCAGCACGCGGTGATGCTTCTCCAGCTCGGGCAGCGCGAGGCGCCAGTTGGCCCACGCGCTCACGCCGGGCCCCGAGCCGTGGATGAACAGCACCGGAAAGCCTTCGCCGCGGTCGTGGAAATTGGTCTCGATGCCGGCGGCCTTGATGGAGCGGGCGATCTCGGGATTGGCGGCGTCCATGGGCTCCTCCTCGCGGGCCTCGTCCGGGCCGGTTGCGGCCACCGTAGTGGGATAAATTTATCGACACAACGTCGAATAACGATATTTTCAGCACGGCCCTGCGGTGATCTTTGCCGCACCTTTCACGACCCCAGGAATGGCACCGGAAATGCTCGCCAACACCTTCAAGACGGCGCTGAAAAACGGTCAGCAGCAGATCGGGCTCTGGCTCGCCATGGCCGACCCCTACAGCGCCGAGATCTGCGCCGGCTCGGGCTTCGACTGGCTGCTGCTCGACGGCGAGCACTCGCCCCTGGACCTGCGCACCATGCTGGCGCAGTTGCAGTCGGTGGCGCCCTATCCGGCCCATGCGGTGCTGCGCCCGCCCACCGGCGACCCGGTGCTGATCAAGCAGATGCTCGACATCGGCGCGCAGTCGCTGCTCATCCCCATGGTGGAGACGCCGAAGCAGGCGGAGATGCTGGTGCGGGCCACCCGCTATCCGCCGCAGGGCTTCCGCGGGGTGGGCGCCGGCATCGCGCGGGCGGCGCGCTGGGGCCGGCTCCACACCTACATGGACCACGCCAACGAGGAAGTGTGCCTGCTGCTGCAGGTGGAGACGCGCACCGGGCTCGATAACCTCGAAGCCATCGCCTCCATCGAGGGGGTGGACGGGGTGTTCCTCGGCGCCGCGGACCTTTCCGCCTCCCTCGGCCATCCGGGCCAGCCGCAGCATCCGGAAGTGGTCGCGGCCATGGACAAGGCCATCGACACAATCCTCGCCTGCGGCAAGGCACCGGGCCTGCTCGCCACCGACGAGACGGTGGCGGCCCGTAACCTCGCCCAGGGCGCGCGCTTCGTGGCGGTGGGCGTGGACGCGCTTCTGCTGGTGAAGGCGACGCAGGACCTGGCGCAGCGCTTCAAGGGCGGCGCGCCGGCGGTCGCCAAGGCGTCGCCTTACTGAGCCGCCGGCATCGGGAGGCTCGGGACGCGGCCCGCGCGACGGGCCGCGTCTTACCGCATCAGTACTTGATCAGCGCCGGGCGCATGGAGGAGGACGGCGCCATCAGCGGGACGATGATGTTCGCCCACACCCGGGTGTCGTAGCCGCCGTAGTTCTCCTCATAGACGTCGCGGGTCAGCTTCAGCTGCACATTCACGATGTCGAAGTCGTAGCCGATCAGGCCGCCGAGGGCGAACTGGCTCTGCTGCTGGTAGCCCCAGTAGGGCGTCGACAGGTCGGTGGACCCATAGCCCACCGCGCCGATCTCGAACTTGCCGAACTTCTTGGTGGCGGTGAGGTCGACGTTGAACCACGCCGGGCTGCCGTCCACGCCCTCGGCGCCGGTGCCGTAGATGAAGGTGGAGGACAGGTTCCAGCCGTCCTTCAGATAGCTCAGCGCGGCGATGCCCTGCCAGGAGACATAATCGTTGCCGATGTCCGAGCGGATCGGCAGATAGATGCCGCTCTGGAAGCCGCCGAAGAAGCCGTTGCCGAGGTCCCACTTCACCTGCATGTCGATGAAGGCGTTGGCCATGCCGGAGAAGGTCGGGCCGTTCTCCACGTCGACGTTCACATAGGGCATCACGGTGTCGAGCATGATGACGCCGCCGAACAGCTGATAGGGCGTCGACCAGATGACCCAGGCCGGCACCACGGCGCCGATATCCACGTTGGGGTCGGAATCGCGCGAGCCGTAGGTGGGGATGGTGATGGACCAGAGGCCCTCCGGCAGCGGCGCGCCGAGCGGAATGCCGGTGGAGATACCCGGCATGAGCTCGGACCCGGCCTGCGCCTCGGTCATGGGCAGGCTCGTCAGGGCGAGGCCCGCGACGGCCGATGCCGCCAGCAGCTTCTTGGTGTTGGTCATAGGTCAGCCCCCGATTTCTTGGCTTATTTCTTCAATTTTCTGAGAAAAACATGCGGGCGGAGCGCACGGCCCCGCCCCGGTTTCAGGATTTCCCGCCGGAAGGGCCGCCCTTCGGCACGCCGGCGGCGCTGAAATGCAGCGCCGGAACCTCGCGGATGATGATGCGGATGGCCTCCTTCGGCGCATCGATGGCCTCGTGGATCGCCTCCGCCACCTTCTGGTGGAGGCGGACCTTGGCCTCGTCCGAGCGGCCCTCGATGAGGGTGATCTCGACGACCGGCATGGCTATTCCGCCACCTTGATGGAGACCGAACCGAGATTCTGCACGCTGGTGCGCACGCTCTCGCCGACGCTGAGCGGATGGGCCGCCGTGGCGCCGCCCGCCAGCACGATCCAGCCCGGCTTCAGCCCGCCGATGGACGCCGCCGCCCGCGCCGCCGCCACGAGCGAGCGCAGCGGATGGCCGAGGATCGCAGCGGTGGAGCCGATCTGCACCACCCGCCCGTTCACCTCCACGACGATGCCGAGATTGGAGAAATCCTGGTCCGGCCGGCCCCAGGGCCCCACCACGAAGCCCGAGGAGGAGGAGTTGTCGGCGATCACGTCGGGCAGCGCGAACTTGAAGTCGCGGTAGCGCGAATCGATGATCTCCATGGCGGGGGCGATGGCCTCCACCGCGGCCAGCGCCTCGGCGGGCGAGACCGTGCCGCAGAGCTCGCGCTTCATCAGGAAGGCGAGCTCCGGCTCGATGCGCGGATGCACGTAGCGCTTCTTGGAGAGCGCGCCGCCCTCCTCCAGCCGCATGGCATCGGTGAGGCGACCCCAGATCACCTCGTTGACGCCCACCTGGATCATCTTGGCGCGGGAGGTGAGGCCCATCTTGACCCCGGCGAGCTTCTCGCCGCGGGCAAAGCGCCGCTCCATGGACAGCGCCTGGACCGCATAGGCGTCCTCGACGCCCAGCGGGCCGCTCTCGGTGAACTGGGGGATGGCCGTGGCGGTGCGCGCCGCCTCGTCCACCACCTCGGCGAAGTGCGCGAGCGTGCTCATTCTGCGGCCGCTCCTGCTTCGCGGGACTTCAGGATGTCGAGGGCGACATCGACGATCATGTCCTCCTGGCCACCGACCATGCGGCGCTTGCCGAGCTCGGTGAGGATGTCGCGGGCGTCCACGCCATAGGTCTTCGAGGCGTTCTCCGCGTGGCGCAGGAAGCTCGAATAGACCCCGGCGTAGCCGAGCGAGAGGCTCTCGCGATCCACCCGCACCGGGCGGTCCTGCAGCGGGCGCACCAAATCGTCGGCGGCATCCATCAGCATGTGCAGGTCACAGCCGGTCTCGATGCCCATGCGGTCGAGCACCGCGATGAGCGCCTCGAGCGGCGCGTTGCCCGCCCCCGCGCCCATGCCGGCGAGCGAGGCATCGACGCGCACCGCGCCGGCCTCGATGCCCGCCACCGCATTGGCGACGCCGAGGGTGAGGTTGTGGTGGGTGTGGACGCCGATCTCGGTCTCCGGCTTCAGCGCCGCGCGCACCGCCGCCACCCGCTCGGTGTACTGGCTGGGCAAGAGCGCGCCGGCGGAATCGGTCACATAGACGCATTCGGCGCCGTAGCTCTCCATGAGCAGCGCCTGCTCCACCAGCTTCGGCGCGTCCACCATGTGGGCCATCATCAGGAAGCCCACGGTGTCCATGCCCATCTCGCGCGCCACCTCGATGTGCTGGCGCGAGACGTCCGCCTCGGTGCAGTGGGTGGCGATGCGCACCGAACGGGCGCCCGCCTTGTAGGCCTCCTTGAGGTCATGCACCGTGCCGATGCCGGGGAGCAGCAGCACCGTCACGCGGGCGTAGGCGCATTCCTCGGCCACGGCGGCGATCCACTCCACGTCATCGTGGGCGCCGAAGCCGTAGTTGAAGGTGGAGCCGGTGATGCCGTCGCCGTGGGTGATCTCGATGGCGTCCACATGGGCGCGGTCGAGGGCCCGGGCGATGGCCTTGACCGAATCGAGGCTGTACTGGTGACGGATGGAGTGCATGCCGTCGCGCAGGGTCACGTCCTGCACATAAAGCTTGTTCGGATTGGTGCGGGCCATCACGCGGCCTCCCTCTGGAGCTGCTTGGCCGCCCAGTGATCCGCAGTGGTCATGGCAGCCGAGGTCATGATGTCGAGGTTGCCGGCATAGGCCGGCAGGTAATGGGCCGCGCCCTCCACCTCGAGCATGATGGTGGTCTTGAGGCCGGACTGGTAGCCGGCGCCGGGGATGCGCACCGGGGCGTTGTCGCCGATGACCTCGAACTGCACCTTCTGCTTGAGGCGATAGCCGGGCACGTACTTCTGCACCGCCGCCGCCATCTCCTCGACCGACTTCTCGATCGCCTCGCGGCTGCCGCCCTGGGAGAGGGTGAACACCGTGTCGCGCATGATCAGCGGCGGCTCGGCCGGATTGAGGATGATCACCGCCTTGGAATGCTCCGCCCCGCCGAGGTCGCGGATCGCCTTGGAGGTGGTCTCGGTGAATTCGTCGATGTTGGCTCTCGTGCCGGGGCCGGCCGACTTCGAGGAGATGGAGGCGACGATCTCGCCCCAGATCACCCGGTCGGTGGCGCGGCGCACCGCATGGACCATGGGGATGGTGGCCTGCCCGCCGCAGGTGACCATGTTGACGTTGGGCTCGTCGATATTGGCGTCGCCGTTGATCACCGGAATGGTGAAGGGGCCCACCGCGGCCGGCGTCAGGTCGATGACCTTCTTGCCGTCCTTCTGCAGCAGCGCGTTGTTATGAAGGTGCGCCTTGGCCGAGGTGGCGTCGAACACCACGCCGATCTCGCCATAGTTCGGCAGCTTCCTGAGGCCGTCGATGCCCTCGTGGGTCACCGGCACGCCGAGGCGCGCCGCGCGGGCGAGGCCGTCGGAATTGGGGTCGATGCCGACCATGGCGCCCATCTCGAGATTCTGCGAGTTGCGCATGATCTTGATCATGAGGTCGGTGCCGATATTGCCCGACCCGATGATCGCTGCCTTGATCTTCTTCATTTGGCGTCAGTCCTTCCCAAAGGCGGCGCGCACGGAGCCGAGGCCCTCGATCCGCGCTTCGAACACATCGCCCCACCTGACCGGCGCCATGGGGCCGAGGGCGCCCGACAGCACGGTGTCGCCCGCCTTCAGCGGACGGCCGACGCGGGCCATGGTCTTGGCCAGCCACAGCACGGCGGAGAGCGGATCACCGAGGCAGGCGGCACCGGCGCCCACGCTGACCGGCTCGCCGCCCGTCTCCATCACCATGCCCATGGCGCGCAGATCGAGCCCGTCGAGCTTCTTCGGGCAGGCGCCGAGCACGTAGAGGCCGGAGGAGGCGTTGTCGGCGATGGTGTCGAGGATGCCGATCTTCCAGTCGGCGATGCGCGAATCCACCACCTCGACGGCGGGCAGCGCGAAGGCGATGGCGCGCAGCACGTCGGCGATGGTGAGGCGCTCCTCGTCGAGGTCGCGCTCCATCACGAAAGCGACCTCCGCCTCGACCTTGGGCTGGAGCAGCTTGCCCGGCGCGATCTCCCAGCCGTCGAGCACGGCCATGTCGTCGAACAGCATGCCGTAGTCGGGCTGATCCACGCCCAGCTGCTTCTGCACGGCCCGCGAGGTGAGGCCGATCTTGCGGCCCACCAGCCGCCGGCCGGCCTCAAGGCCGCGCTTGGTGTTGATCTCCTGCGCCGCATAGGCGAGGTCGAGCGCCCCTTCGGGCAGGAAGTCCTTGACGGGCGCGCAGGGCACGCCCGTCCGGGAGGCTTCGAGCAAGGTATCGGCGACCTTGCTGACCATGTGTTCCGTCACCATTGGCTCCCGTCAGATCTGGATGCAGACGTTGGACAGCTCGGTGTAGAACTCCAGCGAGTGGAGCCCGCCCTCGCGGCCGATGCCCGACTGCTTGGCGCCGCCGAAGGCGGTGCGCAGGTCGCGCAGGAACCACGAATTCACCCAGCAGATGCCGACCTCCATTTTCGCCGCCACCCGATGGGCGCGGGAGAGGTTCTCGGTCCACACCGCCGCGGCGAGGCCGTAGGGCGTGGAATTGGCGAGGCGGATGGCCTCATCCTCCGTGTCGAACGGGCGGATGTGGCAGCAGGGGCCGAAGATCTCCTCGTTCACCACCCGCGCGTCGTCCTTGAGGCCGGTCCAGATGGTGGGCTCGATCCAGGCGCCGTTGGCCAGCTCGCCGGGCATCTCGGGAACGCCGCCGCCGGTCACCAGGGTCGCGCCTTCCTCCAGCGCGAGCTTGTAATAGGAGAGCACCTTGCCGCGGTGCTCCTGGCTCACCAGCGGGCCGAGATTGGTGCCCGGCTCTTCCGGGCGGCCGAGCTTCAGCGCCTCGGCGCCGGCCTTCAGGCGCGCCACGAAGGCGTCGAAGATGGGCCGCTCCACATAGATCCGCTCGGTGCCGAGGCACACCTGGCCGCAATTGGCGAAAGCCGAGCGCAGGGTGCCCTCGATGGCCTTGTCGAGGTCGCAGTCGGCGAAGACGATGGCGGGGTTCTTGCCGCCCAGCTCGAACGACACCTGGCGCACGCCCAGCGCCGCCTGGCGCATGATGGCCTCGCCGGTGCGGGTCTCGCCGGTGAAGGTGATGCCGTTGACGAGGGGATGCTGGGTGAGGAACTCGCCGGCCGAGTTCGGGCCGAGGCCGTGCACGACGTTGTAGACGCCCTTCGGCACGCCCACCTTGTTCATCACCTCGCCCAGCAGGGTGGCGGTGAGGGGGGTCTCCTCCGAGGGCTTCACCACGACGGTGTTGCCGCAGGCGAGCGCCGGGCCGACCTTCCAGGTCATCAGCAGCAGCGGCAGGTTCCACGGCGAGATCACCGCGATCACCCCCTTGGGCCGGCGCAGGCCGTAGTTCAGCGCGCCCTTGCCGCCGCCCTGCTCCAGCAGGAAGGTCTCGGTGGAGATGTTCTTCACCGTGTCGGCGAACATCTTGAAGTTGGCGGCGCCGCGGGGAATGTCGATGTGCGAGGCGAGGCCGAAGGGCTTGCCGGTGTCGAGGCATTCGGCGGCGAGGAAATCATCGAAGCGGGCGTTGATCTCGTCCGCGACGCCCGCCAGAAGGTCGGTGCGCTGGGCCACGGTGAGAGCGCCCCAGGGGCCGTCGAGAGCCGCCCGGGCGGCGCTCACCGCGGCGTCGATCTCCGCCTTGCCGCCCTCGGGCACGCGGCCGATGACGCTGTTGTCGAGGGGCGAGCGATTCTCCCAGCTCTTGCCGGTGGTCCCCTGAGTGAATTCGCCATTGATGAAATGCGCCGCGTCGCGCCGCGCGCCATCAACACCAATCTGCGCCGTCTTGTGCAGAGCCTGAACCGACATGGGTCCCCTCCTCCATCTGCCCCGCGCCGCCAGCGGCCGCGCGAGCACATGAGCTTCGCCTTCAATGGCATATTATATATCGATAAAAAATATTCTTATCGATATTTTAATCGTTATTTGTCTGCCCGAAAATCGGGCAATTTCCGCTCCGGAGCGCCGGTGCCGAGGGCCTTTCGGCCACTCCCGGCGCGCCGCGCCCGCCACAGCCAGCTCCCCTTGCGAACGCGCTTGTGGGAGATGCCCTGAGGCATCTCCCACCCGCCCCCTTAACCGAGGCCGAGCGCCGACAGCCCTGCCCCGGCGCAGGCGAGGTCATCCTCCTCGGAGCCGCCGGACACGCCGATGCCGCCGATCACCACCCCGTTCTCGAGGAGCGGCAGGCCGCCGGCGAACAGCACCACCCCCGGCCGCAGGGCGATGCCCTGGTGCAAGGCGGGGTTGCCCGAGAGGTCCGCACCCAGCGCG
>JAFIHR010000395.1 GCA_017849325.1 Xanthobacter autotrophicus
CCCGCTCGCTGCTCCAGGTGCGGGTGAAGGAAGGCACCGAGGCGGACGACCTGTTCAACCGCCTGATGGGCGACGTGGTGGAGCCGCGCCGCGAATTCATCCAGGAAAATGCCCTGAAGGCCAGCGTCGACGTGTGAGCCCCGCCGGTGCGGCCCCCTGCGCGGGGCGCGCCGGAGGGTGCGAGCGCCGCGGCGTTCTGGCGCGGCCAAGGGAGCGGCGGCGCCGGCGTCGCGCCTTTGGCGAAGGCGCTTGCGGACCGCGCGGCAGGCCTCCCCGCAGACCCGAAACCGCGCTCGGCCCCTCGTGAGTACACGATGCGCGGCGTCCGCGGCGACGGGCGCCAGCGGCGCCTGAGCGCCTGTTCGCAGCGCTTTGGCCGCTTTCAATGGGGCGTCCGGAAAGCCACCCGGCGGGCGCGCTCACTGCCTAATTCTTAGGCGCCCTAAATTCGAGCATTCGGGGCGCGGGCGACAAGAAGATCCCCAAGAAGAGCGGAAATTCATCTTGCGTTGCAGCACGGGCCGCAGCTTTTCCGCCTCCGGGATCCTCCAGACTTGACCCCCCTTGCCTATAAACCTAAATTCCGCCGGCTTTTTTGGGCTGGGGCTCGGAAAAGCCCGTTCTTGTTCAATTCATACTGCCACGGCGTGAAACCAGAAGCGAGCGAACAACATGGTCCGCGAATTTGAATATAAAGGGGAGACGTTCCGGGTCACTGCACACGGAATTGCCGGTCACGAAGAAATTTTCATCGTCCACATGGAAGACGGCGAAGAAGGCGGCGAGATTTCGATCGACCGCATGACCGAGGAAAACGACACCAGCGCGCCGATCGAGGACATCCTCATCATGCTCTGCGACAAGCTCATCCCCGAGCGGGATATCCAGGTGCAGGACCCCGAGGGTTCCTTCTCCTGGCGCGAGGGCAAGGTGGTGTTCGACGTCCACAACGGCCTCCAGCAGCACCACGATTGATCCCGCCCCGGGCCTCGATTTTCCCGACACGGCCCGTGGACATGCACCTGACGGCCACCGTCCGCCTGCCAGCGGGCGCTGGCCGAAAAGCGTAAAGCCTCTCCGTTTGACGCCCTGGTTTCCCCTTTCGGGCCAGGGCGTCGGCGCAGCTTCCCCCGACTTTTCCTGAAGACCCGCCTACCGGCCGGCACGGCTGCGGTACGTCCCGCGGCCGATCCCATTGCCGTGCGTTCCGTCAGGCCGGGAAAATCTGGCCCCTCGCCGGCCTGCGGCCGCCTCCCCCGTTCCAAAGAGGCTGTGCCGCCCGACCCCTCTGCCTATTTCTGCGCCGCCTTGCGCGCGGGCATGAGCTGGAAGGTCCGGATCACCTGCTGCCCGAAATCGTTCAGCCACCCATTCTGCTCGGCGATGCTGACGCCCGGCTGGGCCGCCACCACCCGGCAGTAGGCGAGGATCAGGGCGTTGGCCACGTCGGCGCTCTTCGCCTTGGGATTCTGGCCCCACAGGGTCTCGGCAAGGCCCGAGGCCGCATCCCCGGCCACCGGCGGCCTGGGCGTGCCCACCAGGGCGGTGGCGGCGGCACCGAGCACCTTCGGCACCGAGGTGCCGTCATCCGCCGGGCAGGCCGGCGCGGTGGACAGGGCGCGCGGCTCCACCATCACCAGAGATCGACCCGCCGGCACGGCCCAGATGATGGGATGGCCGTCCACCGGCCCGCTCTTCGCCCGGCGGGAGACATCCGCCGCCGCCTGCAGGGTGAAGCGGGCGAGCTCGGCATATTTCTGCCAGTCCGGCGCATCGCTCCGCGCCACCACCGGGCAATAGGCGGCGGTGAGCGCGTCGACCATATCGTCGGGGCCGGCGTCGGAATCGTCGCCCTTATAGGCGTCGAGCAGCATGGGAATGGAGCGCTGCCCGCCGGCCATCATGGCGGTGAAGGCCGCCACCGCCTTGGGGTCCGGCCCGTCGGCACCGGGCGCCCCGCCCACCTCGGGGCAGGAGAAGGCCGACGCGGCCTGGGTGCCGTAATCGGGCACATGGGCCGTGGCGCGCCATGCCGCCACCATGCCGGAGGTCACGTCGGCCGTGCCCGCGTTGCCCCAGGAGGTGCGCACGTAATTGGCGAGATCGGCCACCTGCCGGTCGGACAGGCGCCCCGCGAAGGACGGCATCGCGCCATAGGTCCCGCCGGCGGGCACGCCGCCCAGCACCACCATGATCACGTCATAGGGCTCGGACGCCACCACCGCCGGATTGCCCTTGAGCGGCGGCACGGCAATCCCCTCGCCGACCCCGCCGTCGCGGTGGCAGGCAATGCAATTGTCGATATAGAGCGCCGCCGCCCGGGCGTGCACCTCGGGGGCCAGCGGCGAGCGCAGCGCGGGCGCCGGCCGGTCCGCGGGCGCGGGCGCGTCGAGCAGATAGGTCACCAGCGCCGTCATGTCGGCAGCGGTGAGGAAGCCGAGGGAATCGTGCACCACCTCGGCCATGGGGCCGAACACGGTGGTCTTGCCGGTCGCCGCGCCGCCGGCGAGGAAGGCGGCGAGGCTGTCGGCGGTCCAGCCGTTCTGCTTCAGGGCCGCGGTGGTGATGGCGGGCGCCCAATAGCCGTCGATCTCGGCGCCGAGGAAGCGGTCCTTGCCCTTGGTGGCGCCCATCACGTTGCGCGGCGTGTGGCAGTCGGTGCAATGGCCGAGGGCGGTGGCGAGATAGGCGCCGCGGTTCCAGTCCGCGCTCTTGCCCGGCGTGGCGGCGAAACGCTCCGGGTCGAAGAACAGTTCGCGCCAGGCGAGCAGCCCGAGGCGGACGTTGAAGGGGAAGGACAGGGTGTTCTCCGGCGGCACGTTGCCGGCCGGCGGCAGGCGGCTGATGTAGGCCCACAGCGCCTTCATGTCGTCGTCGGAGATGAGGGTGTAGGCGTCGAACGGCATGGCCGGATAGAGATAGGCCCCGTCCGCGCGGATGCCGTCGCGCACGGCGGCGACGAACTGCGCATAGCTCCAGTCGCCGATGCCGCTGTCGGAATCGCTCGTGATGTTGGGCGAGTAGATGGTGCCGAACGGCGTGTTGAGGGCGAGCCCGCCGGCAAACGGCTGCGCCTTGTCGCCGGTATGGCAGGGCATGCAGTCGGCCGCCTTGGCGAGATATTCGCCCCGCGCGGCGAGCGCGGCATCCGCCGCGGCGGACAGCGCAGTGCCCTGCCCGAAGGCGAGCCCGGCGCTCAGCAGGAGGCCGGCGAGGCTTGCGGCGGCGCGTGTCTTCAGGTTCCCCATGGCAATCCCCCCTTGCAGCTGCTCCAGCCCTAAAGGCGGGGCCTTACAGTTTAGCGACATGGGCCGGGCGCGACGCGGCGCCGGGCGGCAGGATATTGCCGAGGCATCGCCGCTTTGCGACAAAGGGGCATCAAGGTGACCCCATGACCGCACCCTCCGATCCCCCTTCCCCGCGCAAGCCCCGTTCGACCCGCAAGCCCAAGGCCGCCACCGAGGTGGCGGCAGACGGCGCGGCCGCACCCGACGCGGCAGCCCGCGATATTGCCGTGGCTGGCCTCTCCGCCGCCCAGGCGAAGGCGGAGCACGGGGCGCTCGCCGCTGAGATCGCAGGCCACGACCGCGCCTACTACCAGAAGGACGCCCCGGTCATCTCCGACGCGGACTACGACGCGCTGCGCCGCCGCTATGAGGAGATCGAGGCCCGCTTCCCCAAGCTGAAGGGCGCCGACAGCCTGTCGGAGAAGGTGGGCGCGGCGCCGTCGGAGAAATTCGGCAAGGTCATCCACCAGGTGCCCATGCTGTCGCTCGCCAACTGCTTCTCCGACACCGAGGTGGAGGAGTTCGTGGCGCGGGTGCGGCGTTTCCTCGCCTTCGACGGCGGCGAGGAGCTGGTCTTCACCAGCGAGCCGAAGATCGACGGACTGTCCTGCTCCCTGCGCTACGTGGAAAGCCAGCTCGCGGTGGCCGCCACCCGCGGCGACGGCGCCGAGGGCGAGGACGTCACCGCCAATGTGCGCACCATCGCCTGCATCCCCAACGAGATTTCCGGCGCCGACGTGCCCGACATCATCGACGTGCGCGGCGAGATCTACATGGCGGGCGCCGATTTCGAAGCGCTGAACGAACGCCAGGCGGCGGCGGGCAAGCCACTGTTCGCCAATCCGCGTAATGCCGCCGCCGGCTCGCTGCGCCAGCTCGATCCGTCCATCACCGCATCGCGGCCGTTGAAATTCTTCGCTTATGCCTGGGGCGAGGCGTCGAGCCTGCCGGCGGATACCCAGTTCGGCGTGGTGGAGGCCTTCGCCCGCTGGGGCTTCGCCACCAATCCGCACATGAGGATGGCAGCCTCGGCGGCGGAGCTCGTCGCCCAGTACCACGCCATCGAGGAAGAGCGCGCCCGGCTCGGCTATGACATCGACGGGGTGGTCTACAAGGTCAACCGCATCGACCTGCAGCGCCGGCTGGGCTTCATCTCGCGTTCGCCGCGCTGGGCCATCGCCCACAAATTCCCCGCCGAGCAGGCCTTCACCCAGCTGGAGGATATCGAGATCCAGGTGGGCCGCACCGGCGCGCTCACCCCGGTGGCGAAGCTCACCCCGGTCACCGTGGGCGGCGTGGTGGTGTCCTCCGCCACCCTGCACAACGAGGACGAGATCGCCCGCAAGGACGTGCGCATCGGCGACACAGTGGTGGTGCAGCGCGCCGGCGACGTCATTCCTCAGGTCGTCCGGGTGGTGGAGGAGAAGCGGCCGGCGGGCGCGGTGCCGTTCCAGTTCCCCCATCTGTGCCCGGCCTGCGGCTCCCATGCGGTGCGCGAGGTGGACCCGAAGACCGGCAAAGAGGATGCGGTGCGGCGCTGCACCGGCGGCCTCATCTGCCCGGCCCAGATGGTGGAGCGCCTGCGCCACTTCGTCTCCCGCAACGCCTTCGACATCGAGGGGCTGGGCGAGAAGCAGGTTGAGGCCTTCTACGACTGGGGCCTCATCGCCTCCCCGGCCGACATCTTCACCCTGGAGGAGCGCAACGCCCGCTCGCTCCAGCGGCTGGAGAACCGCGAGGGCTGGGGCAAGACCTCGGCGCAGAACCTGTTCAGCGCCATCGCCTCGCGCCGCAATGTGGCGGTGGACCGCTTCGTCTTCGCGCTGGGCATCCGCCATGTGGGCGAGACCAATGCCAAGCGCCTGATGCGCCATTACGGCACGGTGGAGGCGCTGGAAGAGGCGGCGCTCGCCGCCGTCATGCCCTCCGACACCCACCCCAAGGGCAACGAGGCCTGGCTGGAGATGACCGGCATCGACGGCATCGGCGGCGTGGTGGCCGAGGCGGTGGTGGAGTTCTTCGAGGAGCCCAACAACCGCGAGGTGGTGGCGGCGCTCCTGAAGGAGGTCACCCCCGAGCCCATGGAGCAGGTGGCATCGGAAAGCCCGGTGGCGGGCAAGACCGTGGTCTTCACCGGGTCGCTGGAGAAGATGACCCGCGAGGAGGCCAAAGCCATGGCCGAGCGGCTCGGCGCCAAGGTGGCCGGCTCGGTCTCGGCCAAGACCGACCTCGTGGTGGCCGGGCCGGGCGCGGGCTCGAAGCTGGAGAAGGCGCGGACCCTCGGGGTCAGCGTCATCACCGAGGACGAATGGTTCGCGCTGGTGGGCTGAGGCGATCGGCCTCGGCTCGGCGGTGCGCCCCGCCTTGAGAAAGCCGGAGCGCCGGGCTACCGCCTGCGCCGGCAAGAAAGGGAGAACAGGGTGCCTTTGGGTCTGATCGGCGGCGCGGGCGTGGGCTTTGTGCTCGGCGGACCGCTGGGTGCGCTGCTCGGCGCCATCGCGGGGCACGCCCTGGTGCGCTTCATCGCCCCGACCCCCAAGGCGGCGGCCTTTTCCATGGCGCTCATCGCCTTGTCCGCCAAGATGGCCAAGGCCGACGGGGTGGTGGTGGAAGCCGAGGTGCAGGCGTTCCGCGAGGTGTTCGAGATCCCGGAAAGCGAGTTCGAGGACGTGGCCCGCCTGTTCAACCTCGCCAAGGCGGATACCGCGGGCTTCCAGTCCTATGCTCGGCAGGTGGCGAGCCTGTTCGCCGATGAGCCGGACACCCGCGAGGACCTCCTCGACGCTCTCTTCCACGTCGCCAAGGCCGACCACGCCGTCCACGAGAAGGAGCTGGCCTTCCTGGAGGAGGTGGCCGCCATCCTCGGCTTCACCGGCGTCGCCTACGAGCGGATCGAGGCACGCCACGTGCGGCGGCCCGGCGACCCCTATGCCGTGCTCGACCTCTCCCCGGACGCCACCGACGCCGAGGTGAAGGCCCGCTGGCGCGCGCTGGTCGCCACCCACCATCCCGACAAGCTCATGGCACGCGGCTTGCCCCCTGCCGCCATCAAGCTGGCCGGTGACCGGGTCGCCGCGCTCAATGCCGCCTATGAGACAATCGAGAGGCTGAGAGGCTTCAAGTGAACGAGACCACCGCCATCTGCTTCGCGCCCGACAGCCCCCTGGTGAGCCGCGTCGTCCCCTCGCCGAACTTCGGCGAGCGGCACCTGCCCATCGACATGCTCCTCCTGCACTACACCGGCCTTTCGACCGGCGAGGCCTCCGTCGCCCTCCTGGCCTCGCCCGAGGCGCAGGTCTCGGCCCATTATGTGGTGGACGAGGATGGCAGCATCATCCAGATGGTGCCGGAGGCGGCGCGCGCGTGGCATGCCGGCCATGCGGTCTGGGCTGGCGAGAGCGACATCAATTCCCGCTCCATCGGCATCGAGGTACAGAACGGCGGGCACGGGCTCGGCCTGCCCGACTTCCCCGAGGCGCAGATCCAGGCGGTGGAGGCGCTGTGCGCCGACATCATCGCCCGCCACGCCATCCGCGCCGACCTGGTGCTGGGCCATTCCGACGTCGCGCCCGACCGCAAGCAGGATCCGGGGGAGAAATTCCCCTGGGAGCGCCTGCACAAGGCCGGCATCGGCCATTGGGTGGAGCCGGTGCCCCTGAAGGAGGGGTACAGCTTCGAGCTCGGCAATGAGGACCCGCCGGTGGCCGCGCTCCAGACCATGCTGGGGCTCTACGGTTACGGCATCGAAGTGACCGGCCGCTACGACGCGGCGACCGAGCAGGTGGTGACCGCCTTCCAGCGGCATTTCCGGCCCGGACAGGTGGACGGGGTGGCGGACCTCTCCACCATCATCACCCTGCGCCATCTGTTCACGTCCAGCCCCGGGGTGGAGCGGGACGAGGACCCGTGGGCGTGACCGGCGGGGCCTGAAAGGGCGGCTCCGGCCTCAGGCGAGGCCGGTCAGCAGCAGATCGTGGATGTGCAGGACGCCGACCGGGCGCGCCGCGTCCACCACGAAGAGCGCGGTGATCTTCTTGGAATTGAGGACGTTCAGAGCCTCCGAGGCGAGCTGGTCCGGCCGCACCGTCTTGGGCGCCGCCGTCATGATCTCCTCGACCTTGCGGGTGGGAAGGTCATTGCTCATGTGGCGCCGCAGGTCGCCGTCGGTGACGATGCCGGCGAGGCGGCCCTCCTCGTCCACCACGCCGACGCAGCCGAGGCCCTTGGCGCTCATCTCCACCAGCACCTCGCCCATGAGGGCGCCGCGCCGGGCCAACGGCACCTGTTCGCCGGCGCGCATCACGTCGCGCACGAACTTCAGGCTGGCGCCCAGCTTGCCGCCCGGATGGAGCTGGCGGAAATCCAGCGCCGTGAAGCCGCGGCTCTGCAGCAGCGCCACCGCCAGCGCATCGCCGAGCGCCAGCTGCATCACCGTGGAGGTGGTGGGAGCAAGGCCCAGGGGGCACGCCTCCTGCGCCACCGGCAGGGTCAGCACCACGCTGGCGCTGGAGGCGAGCGCGCTCTCCCCATTGGAGGTGAAGGCGATGAGCGGCACGTCGAAGCGCCGCGAATACTCCACGAGGTCGCGCAGCTCCACCGTCTCGCCGGACCAGGAGAGAGCGACGATCACATCGTCGGCGGTGATCATGCCGAGGTCGCCGTGGCTGGCCTCAGCGGGATGGACATAATGGGCCGGCGTGCCGGTGGAGGCGAGGGTAGCGGCGATCTTGCGCGCCACGTGCCCGCTCTTGCCCATGCCGGTGACGACCACCCGGCCGGTGGAATTCTGGATGGTGGCGACCGCCACCTCGAAGGCCACGCCGAGGCGGCCGGTGAGCGCCTCGCGCAGGGCCGCAAGGCCCGCCTGCTCGGCATCGAGGGTCGCGAGGGCCGAGACCACGGAGGCGGAATGGGTGTGCGGCACGGGTTCAGCCGGGAGCGGATTCGCCGAGGACTGCTTCATCCCTTTGTCGATAGCACCGATCCGGGCCGAAAGGGAGCCGGCTCATGCGGGGGCCGGCCTCAGGCGCCGTATTTTTCCAGAAACGCCTCGATGGGAAGCGCCCGGAAATCCGGCAGCGCATTGCGCAGCGCTTCATGGGTCCAGTCCCACCACGCGAGCTTCTGGAGCCGCCCGGCGATCTCCGGCGGGAAGCGCCATTTCACGAGCTTCGCCGGCACGCCCGCGACGATGGCGTAGGCCGGCACGTCCTTCGCCACCACGGCGCCGGCCGCCACCACCGCCCCGGTGCCGATGCTGCGTCCCGCTAGCACCACCGCGCCATGGCCGATCCACACGTCGTGGCCGAGGGTGAGCTTCTGCGCGCGGCGCCAGGCGAAGAAGTCCTCCTCGTCCGCCTCGCCGGGGAAATAGGCCGAGGCGCGATAGGTGAAATGGGCCTGGCTCGCCCGCCAGGTGGGATGATTGCCCGGGTTGAGCCGGGTCATAGCGGCGATGGAGCAGAACCTGCCGATCGCGGCATAGGCGATGTCAGCGTCGTTCACGACATAGGAATAGTCGCCCATCTCCACTTCAAGGAGCTTGGTGCGCGCGCCCACCTCCGTGTAGCGCCCGAGGCGGGAACGGGTGAGCCGGGCGGTGGGATCGATCAGCGGCTCCTCGCCCAGCACTTTCATGGCTCCCCCTCATCCCCCGAAAGCGACGCGCTGCATCAGGCGGAACCGCGCGTCCGGCGCGGCCTGCACATAAAGGCCCGCCTCGCGGACGGGAAGCGCGGCGTTGGCCCCGCTCGCCGCATAGGCCGCGCTGAGGACCGCATGGGCGCGGGACAAGTCGGGCTCGGCGAGCGGGCCGGTCAGCGTCATGTGGAAGCGGAATTCCTCGCGCACATAAGGATAGCCATAGGCGTCGAGATAGGCCCGCTGGCGGTCGCTGAGCCGCTCGGGGCGGCGCTTGGCCAGCTCGGTCGCGCTGAGCGGCGCGCGGAAGCGGTCGAGGCCCACGGCCATGCGCTCGGCCAAAGCGTTGAGGGCATCGGGCGGCTCGGGCGCCATGAGGGCGATGAAGGCGCCCAGAGCGCGCACCTCGAGACGAGGAAGGTCGAAGGCGCGCTCGGCGGCGCAGGCGGCCTCGAGGGCGGCGAGGAAATCCGCCTCGCTTACCCCGTCGGCGAGGCGGAACGGCGCCTTCAGCGTGCCGTGGAAGCCGTAGTGCCGGGGATCCGCCGTCAGGCGATGCCAGTGCTCGCGCTCGAAGCCGTCGAAGTCCGGGGCGGCCATCTCCGCCCCGGTCTCCGCATCATAGCCGAGCACGGCGGAGCCGAAGCGCCACAGGGCGCTTTCGGCCGGCGGCGCGAGATAGACGGCGTAGCGCGGTGCCACGGGGCTCTCCGGATGCGCGAGGGCGGAAATTCAGCGCGGCAGGAAGGGGTTGGTGGCCTTTTCATCGCCGATGGAGGTCATCGGCCCGTGCCCCGGCAGGCACACGACGGCATCGCCCAGCGGCAGCAGCTTGGCGACGATCCCGTCGATGAGCTGGTCGTGATCGCCATAGGAGAAATCCGTCCGCCCCACCGAGCCGCGGAACAGCACGTCGCCGACGATGGCGATGCCGAGCGGCCGGTAGACATAGACGAGGTGCCCCGGCGTGTGCCCGGGAATATGCAGGATCTCGAACGGCAGCTCGCCGATGGAGAGCGCGTCGCCCTCGTCGAGATAAAGGTCGGGCGTCACCGCCCGCGCGCCGGGCACGCCGAAGCGCCGCGCCGAGGCGGGAATCTCGTCGAGGATGAACTGGTCCGCCCTGTGCGGCCCCTCCACCTTCACCTTGAGCCGCTCGGCCAGCTCCGCCGCGCCGCCGGCATGGTCGAGATGGCCGTGGGTAAGGAGGATCTTCTCCACGGTGACACCCGTCTCCTTGACGGCCGCCTCTATGCGGTCGAGGTCGCCGCCGGGATCGATCACCGCCGCCTTCATGGTGCTCGTGCACCACACGATGGAGCAGTTCTGCTCCAGGGGGGTGACGGGCACCACGGCGATCTGGATGGGCTGCATGAAAAACTCCCGATGACCTTTATTCCTCGCCGCCATGGGAATTGCGGATGTGCCGCACCACCCCCCAGACGGCGAGCACCACCACCGGCACGGCCAAAGCGGTGACGAGGCCGGGATCGAGGGCGACGCCCAGCTCCCGGTCGGTCCCGCTCTCGTGGAGGCCGGCGGCGAGGTAATGCACGAGGCTCACCACATAATAGGAAATGGCCGCCACCGACAGGCCTTCCACCGTGCGCTGCAGGCGCAATTGCAGGCGGGTGCGCTCGTTCATGGTGCCGAGCAGGTCGCGGTTCTGCTGCTGCAGCTCCACATCCACGCGGGTGCGCAGCAGATCGGCGGCGTTGGTGAGCTTGCGGGCGATCTTCTCCTGGCGCTCCTCCACCGCCTGGCAGGTGCGCATGGCGGGGGCCATGCGGCGGTCGAGGAACTGCTGCCAGGTGGGAAACCCCGGCACCGGCACCTCGCGGATGGTGTTGAGGCGCAGCTTCACGATCTCAAGATAGGCCCGGCTGGCGCCGAAGCGGAACAGGGAGGCCGCCGTCTCCGCCTCCAGCTCGGCGGCCAGCGCCACCAGTTCGTCGAGCAGCTTGTTGTTGGCGGAGAGGCCCTCGGTGACGGTCATCTCCCGCGCCGCGTCGGCAAGGCGGGTCTCGATGCGCGAGATGCCGGGGGCGAGGCGCTGCGCCTCCGGCAGGCCGAGGAGGGCGAGGGTCCGGTAGGTCTCGGTCTCCAGCAGCCGCTGCACCAGGGCGCCGGCCGCCTCGGCGCTGAGGCCGCGGTCGCGCACCAGGATGCGCACGAAGCCCGAGGGATCGGCTTTGAAGTCGGTGGCGATCTCGGCCATCCCGTCGTTCACGTCCGCGCGGGCGAGGCTGGCACGGTCGAACACCCGGTCGAGGAAGAGATCCTCGGCGGTGTCGGTGATGAGGTGCAGATCCACCGCCACGAGCAGCGGGCCGGGCTGCGCCACCTCGGAGAACGGGCTCGCCAGCGTCGCCGCCGCCGGCTGGAACGGCAGCGGGCCGGGCATCACCTCGCAGGACGGCAGGTCCCAGGTGTAGGTGCAGAATTCCGCATGGCTCTCCCAGCGCAGGTTGGCCCCGCCGAAGGCCACCTGATGGTGCTTCACGCCCGGCGCCGGGGCCGGAAGGCCGCGCGAGGAGCACAGCGCGCCCAAAGCGGCGCGGTCGGCCTTGGCGGTGTCGGGGGTGAGAAGGAAGGCGGCGTGGAGCAGGCGGCGCGGCGTCTCCACCGCCACGAACGGCCGGGCGTGGAGCTCGCCGAGCACCGCCGCGCGCAGCGGATGGGCGGCCAGCGTGTGCCCCTCGCCGATGGCCAGATCCCCCTTGCCTGTCGCCCCATCCATCCCCCACCCCCTACTTTCGGCCAATTAGAGCGAAAGGGAGCATAGGGGCAACGGGTTCGGCCACTGGTGTTAAGGTCGCACGGCGGCCTCCATCGCCCTGTTCGGTATCCGGCGGCGGAACGGCGCTCCCTCAGAGGTGGCGCAGCACCCGTGCAGGGCGCTCGTCGAGGGCCCTGAGGGTGCCGAGCAGGCCGACCACGACGGTGAAGGCGAGCCCGCCCGCCACCGCGCCCGCCGCCACCGGCAGGGAGAAGGCGAAGCCGATCTCCATCACATGGACCACCACGCCATAGGCGGCGGCGCTGCCGGCGGCGATGGCCACCAGCGCCGTGACGAGGCCGATGCCCGCATATTCGAGGCCGTAGGCCGCCAGCAGACGGCCCCGCGTGGCGCCCAGCGTCTTCAGGATCACCGCGTCGTAGACCCGTTGCTGGTGCCCCGCCGCGAGCGCCCCCGCCATCACCAGCGCCGAGGTGATGAGGGTGAGCACGCTCGCCACCCGGATGCCGAGGGAGAGCTGCGCCAGCATCTTGCGCGCCTGCTCCAGGCTCTCCTTCACCCGCACCGTGGTGACCGCGGGATAGCGCTCCGCCACCGCGCGCAGCACCGCCATCTCGCGCGCCGTGTCCGCGCCGTTCGGGAAGGTGAGGGTGGACAGCACCGTATAGGGCGCGCCGGCGAAGCTGGAGGGCGAGAACAGCATCACGAAATTGATGCCGAGCCGCTCCCAGTTCACCTCGCGCAGATTGGCGATCTTCGCCGTCACCGGCCGGCCGAGCACGTTCACCGTCACCGTGTCGCCGAGCTTGAGGCGCAGCCCGCGCGCCAGCTTGGCGTCGAAGGAGACGAGGGGCTCGGGCGTATCGGGCGCCCACCATTGCCCGGCAACGACCGTCGAGCCCTCGGGCAGCGTCGCGGCGGTGCTGATGCCGCGATCGCTCCTGAGCACCCAGGCGGCATCGGGATCGGGGGTGACCTTCTCCACCTCCACCCCGTTGAGCGCGGTGATGCGCCCGCGCAGCATGGGCACGGACCGCAGCCGGCCTTCGGGCGCCACCTCCTTCAGGAAAGCGCTGAAGGCCGCATCCTCGGCGGACGGCACATCCACGAAGAAGAAGGAGGGCGCGTCCTCGGACAAGGGCCCGTTGAGCTCGGCGGTGAGGCTGCGATCCACCAGCGCCACCGCCACCATCAGCGACAGGCCGAGGCCGAGGGAGACCATCACCGTCGCGGTGAGCGCGCCGGGACG
>JAFIHR010000068.1 GCA_017849325.1 Xanthobacter autotrophicus
CCGGAATTCGACGACTGGCTCCAGCGCATGGCCATCACCGGCGCGGACGGGCGCCTGCTGCCGGCCGAAGCCGGCCATCCGCTGCTCGGCTTCGCGCGGGACATCGCCCCATGAGCGGGGGCGGCGACGGGGACGATCCGGTGCGCGGAAACTGGCGCACCCCCACGCGCGACCCCTGGGCGGACCTCGCCCGCCTCACCCCGGCGCGCATCGCCCTCGGCCGCACGGGAGCGAGCCTGCCCACGCGGGAGGTGCTGGCCTTCGCCCTCGCCCACGGGCGGGCGCGCGACGCGGTCCATGCGCCGCTCGACACCGGGCGCCTGGACGCCGGGATTCGAACCCTCGGCTTTGCAACCGTGCAGGTGGCGAGCGCCGCGGCGACGCGCGAAATCTACCTGCGCCGGCCCGACCTCGGCCGCACCCTCGCCCCCGAGGGCCGGGCCGCCCTCGTGTCCGCCGCGAGCGGGCCGGCCGATCTGGCGCTGGTGGTGGCGGACGGGCTTTCGGCCACGGCGGTTCACGCCCAGGCCATCGCCCTCATCGCCGCCTTCAGGCCGTGGATCGCGAAGCAGGGCTGGAGCACCGCGCCCGTGGTCATCGCCACCCAGGCCCGGGTGGCGCTGGGCGACGAGGTGGGCGCGCTGCTGCAGGTGCGCGTCTGCGCCATGCTCATCGGCGAGCGGCCGGGCCTGTCCTCTCCCGACAGCCTCGGCATCTATCTTACTGCCGGACCGCGTGTCGGCCGCACCGATGCCGAGCGCAACTGCATCTCCAATGTGCGGGCGGAGGGGCTGTCGCCCGAGGTCGCGGCCTTCAAGCTCGCCTTCCTGATGCGGGCGGCGCTGGCCCGCGGCGTCACCGGCGTCGCGCTGAAGGACGAGAGCGACACGCTTCTGGTGGAGGGGCGTCCGCCGCCCCGTCTTCCCGCGCCCTGAGGATCCCCGCCGCGCATCCCGGGGCCCGAATCAAAAGGCGGCCGAGCAGCCGCCTTTCCGTCCGTCTCGCCGGGCCCTGCGGCTCAGCGCAGGGGCTCCACGGACACCACGCGGAAGGTGTGCATCTCCTCATCCTCATGGACCGAGACATATTCCCCGACCTCGAAGCGCTCGTCGCCGAAGCGGTAGCCGGCCTCGTCGTCGTCATTGCCGTGGATGTCATAGCGGAAGGCCCAGCTGCCGCCCGGACGGCGCACCAGATGGCCCACCTCGTCCGCCTCGTCGGGGCGGAACTTCACCACCCGGCAGGAATCGCGATGCTTGTGCCAGAGCGTGGGATCGATCTTGCCGGCGGCGTCCAGCGGCGCCACGAAGCTGTAGCCGAAATTGCGCGCCCCTTCGGGATGGTTCTTCTCGCGGGCCAGCTCCATCCGGATGTGGCGGAAGCCGTGCGGAAGTTCGCTCATTTTCTTCTCCTCGGACGTGCGATGGAACCTGAGGGACCGATTCCGGTTGTCATTACATGCAAATGCGCCGATTGGGAATCCGAGGCGCAGGCCGGGTCCCGAGGACCCGGCGCGGGGCCGCGGCAAAGCACAGGCGTGCGGCAGGCGGCCGATGCCCCGCCCCCTTCGATCCATGAAATCGGTTTCCATCCAATATGGTGGAGGTCCGGCTCAGGGATCCGCGCTGTAGCGGTTGCCAAGCGCGTTCCGGTATTACTAGACTATATTTGGCAGCGCACTCATTTGACCTATCGCAAGGTGGCGCGTTGCGTGCGGTGCCATGCTGATCGAGCAGTCGCTATTGCCTGCCTTTATGAACGAAGCGCTCATGCTGGAGCCGGCCCGACGGGCGGCGCACGGCCCAGAGCGCCGCCGATCCGACATTCGAGCCATTTCGAGTTCGACACCCCAGGGGAGAAACCCTCATGACCAATTCCAACGTCTTCCAGGACCTGTCGCGCACCTGGACGGCCGGCGCGCCGTCCATGGCGTGGCCGGTCGCGGTCTGGAAGAACTGCTTCCTGGACTGCCCCCTCGCCGTCGCGTCGCACATCCAGCGCTTCGCCGGCCGGCAGATGCAGGAGCAGGTGCAGCTTCTGTCCGACCTCTCCCGTGAGGAGAACGCGGCCAACGTCTTCACCAAGGAAGCGGCCTTCCTGCAGCAGTCCGCGCTCGCCTGGAGCACGGAGGTGCTGGAACTGGCCGAGCTGGTGCAGTCGAAGCTGCTCGCCTCGACCCAGATCGAGCCGCCGCAGGAAACCCACACCTTCTCGCGCGCCGCGTGAGGGTGAGGCGCGCGCCGGCAGCGGCGGGCGCATCTTTTCGGCGTCCGGTCGCGGGGGTGGCGATCGGATGCCGGAGGGGGCACGGCAGCCCCTGTCAGAAGGTAAGGCGCGAAACAGGCGACGGCAGGCGACCGCATGTGCGTTCCGTGCGAGGCACGGCGCACCTTAACGGGCGCGAGGGACGCGGCGGCGGCGGGCCAAGGGCTGTATCGAGGCCGGCGCGCGGCTCACCGGGACATCAGGCACGACGTGCTGCGGCGGGGCGCCGCTAAGCCGGCGTCATTCTCAGCGACGCGGGCCTTTCGGGGCGCACCAGCGCTGCCCCGGCCCCGTGCCGCCCGGCAGCCGCCGTCAGCAGCCGCTCTCCCCGAGCGCGGTGCGGATCTTGCCGCAAAAGGCCGCGTGCAGCGCCTCCACCACATCCAGCACTTCCTCCTTGGCGATGCGGTAGAAGACGCTGGTGCCCTCGCGCCGCGCCTCCACCAGCCCATCGGCCCGCAGCCGCATCAATTGCTGGGACATGGGCACCTGCTCGATGCCCAGCTCCTCGCGCAGCTGCGCCACGGACTTCTCCTCGCTGCCGAGGGCGCACAGCACCAGCAGGCGCTGCGGATGGGACAGCGCCCGCAGCAACTCCGCCGCGCGCTCCGAAGCAGGGATCATGTCCGCTACATTCATGGTCTTGAATTTATGATCTTTGAATGTTATCTGCAAGTGCAAGGAAAATCGGTGTTTACCCCGAGGCTCGCCGAAGGGAAAGGCACCCAATATGCCACGGCACGTACGCCACACGAAGCCGCGGCCGTCAGTCCCCGACATTGGGGCGAAAGATGCTGGCGAGACAATGACAACGGAGGAAACCCCATGTCGCGCATCGTTATCCTGGGCGCCGGTCTCGGCGGGGTGATCATGGCCTATGAGATCAAGGACAAGATCGGCCCGAAGGACGAGGTCGTCGTCGTCAACAAGGGCACGAGCTATTCCTTCGTGCCGTCCAATCCGTGGGTCGCGGTGGGCTGGCGCGAAGCCAAGGAGATCACCGTCGATCTCACCAAGATTTTCGCCCAGCGCGGCATTACCCTGCGTCCCGAAGGCGCCAGGCGCCTGATGCCGGACCAGAACGCCATCGAGCTTAACGACGGCAGCACGGTGGACTACGACTATCTCGTCCTCGCCACCGGCCCCGACCTCGCCTTCGACGAGATCGAGGGGCTCGGCCCCTCCGGCTTCACCTATTCGGTCTGCCAGACCGATCATGCGGTGACCGCCAAGGCCGGCTTCGACGCTTTGGTGAAGGCGCCCGGCCCGGTGATCATCGGCGCGGCGCAGGGCGCCTCCTGCTTCGGCCCGGCCTACGAATTCGCCTTCATCCTGGAAAATGCCCTGCGCAAGGCCAAGGTGCGCGACCGCGTGCCCATGACCTTCGTCACCCCCGAGCCCTATGTGGGCCACCTCGGCCTCGACGGCGTGGGCGACACCAAGGGCCTCCTGGAGAGCGCGCTGCGCGAGCGCCACATCAAATGGATCACCAACGCCCGCATCACCAAGGTGGAAGCCGGGCAGATGGCGGTGGAGGAGGTGAATGACGACGGCTCGCTGAAGGCGAGCCACGCTTTGCCCTTCTCCTATTCCATGATCCTGCCCGCCTTCCGCGGCGTGCCGGCGGTGGCCGGCATCGAGGGGCTGACCAATCCGCGCGGCTTCATCCTGATCGACAAGCACCAGCAGAACCCGAAATATCCCAACGTGTTCGGCATCGGCGTGTGCGTCGCCATCCCGCCGACGGGCAAGACGCCCTTGCCGGTGGGCGTGCCGAAGACCGGCTTCATGATCGAATCCATGGTCACCGCCACGGCCGAGAACATCGCCGCCCTGATGAAGGGCGAGGAGCCCCATGCGGTGGCCACCTGGAACGCCATCTGCCTCGCCGATTTCGGCGACGACGGCATCGCCTTCGTGGCCCAGCCGCAGATCCCGCCGCGCAACGTGAACTGGTCGTCGCAGGGTGCCTGGGTGCACACCGCCAAGGTCGCCTTCGAGCGTTACTTCCTGCACAAGATCAAGCAGGGGGTGAGCGAGACGTTCTACGAGAACGCCGCGCTGAGCCTGCTCGGCATCAAGAAGCTGAAAGAGGTGCACAGCGACGCTGCGCCCTAGGGCCGGACCGGTTCGGCCGGGCTTCCGGCCGGGCGGCAGATCCGGCTCGTCGTGAGACGAAGCCGCCGGACCGGCCGGATCGCCCCGCGATCCGGTCGGAGGTTATTCTGGAACGCGCCCGGAAGCGGGCGGACGATGGAGGTTGAGATGTCGGTCGATCGCGCTGTCATGATGTTCGCCGGGTTCATGGTGCTGCTGTCCCTGGCGCTGGGCGTCTATGTCTCGCCCTATTGGTTCTGGCTCACCGCCTTCGTCGGCGTGAACCTGATGCAGGCCTCGGTCACCGGCTTCTGCCCGGCGGCGATGATCTTCAAGAAGCTCGGCCTGAAGACCGGCTGCGCCTTCTCCTGAGGCGGGCCCCTCCGCCTGACGTTTCGAACTGGCCGTCCGCTCCGAACGACGGACTCGCGAGAAAGAGCCCCATGTTGCCCTCCCCCTCCCTCCCCCTCGCCGCCGCGGCGCGCGTCGCGGCGACCTTGGCCGTGACCCTGGCCGCGACCCTCGCCGCCCCTCTCGCCGTCCCGCTTCCCGCGGCCGGCGCCGAGGCGCCGCAGGCCAAGGCCGCGCCTGCCGCGGCCGGAACGGCGATCACCGTGCACCGCATGGACGTGCCGGAGATCAAGGCGGTGTTCGGCGAGGTGGAAAGCCGCACCGTGGTGCCGGCGCGTGCCCGCATCGGCGGCACGGTGCGCGAGCTCGGGGTCAGCGAGGGCAGCGAGGTGAAGGAGGGCCAGCCCATCGCCCTGGTGGTGGACGACAAGCTCGCCCTCACCCTCAACGCCGCCGATTCCAAGATCCTGGAGCTGAAGTCGCAGCTCACCAACGCCAGGACGGAGCTTGAGCGCGCCCAGCAGCTCCTCGCCCGCGGCGTCACCAGCCAGAGCCGGGTGGACACGGCGAAGACCCAGTTCGACGTCGCCACCAACCAGGTGGCCGCCGCCGAGGCCGACCGGGCGGTCGTCGTGCAGCGCGCCCGGGAGGGCTCGGTGCTCGCCCCCGCCTCCGGCCGCGTGCTCACCGTGCCGGTGACGCCGGGCTCGGTGGTGCTGGCCGGCGACGAGGTCGCACGCATCGCCTCGGGCCAGTATTTCCTGCGCCTGTCCCTGCCCGAGCGCCACGCCGCCGACATCAAGGAAGGCGGCACCGTGCTCATCGGCGAGCGCGGCATCAGCGCCCGCGCCAACGGCGGCATGGCCAACGCCCGCAAGGGCAAGATCGTGAAGGTTTATCCGGAGATCTCCGCCGGCCGGGTGAAGGCCGACGTGGACGTGGCCGGCCTCGGCGACTATTTCGTCAACGAGCGCACCCTGGTGTGGATCGAGATCGGCAAGCGCTCGGCGCTGTTCGTGCCGCGGGAGGCGGTCACCACCCGCCACGGCGTCGATTACGTGCGCATCGTCACCGACAAGGGCCCCCTCGACGTGGACGTAATCCTCGGCGAGCCGGTGCAGCAGGACGACAAGGTGACCGTCGAGGTGCTCACCGGCCTGCGCGACGGCGACAAGGTCCTCCTGCCGTGAGCGATTCCCACATGACCGCCCCCCAGACCGCCGCCCCGGACCCGCATGACGGGTCCGACGAGCCGCATGCCTCGGTCAAGCTCGGCATCGCCGGCTCGCTCACCCGCGCCTTCATCACCTCGCCGCTGACGCCGCTGTTCCTGCTCGCGGCGCTCGCCTTCGGCCTGATCGCGCTGATCACCCTGCCGCGCGAGGAGGAGCCGCAGATCTCCGTGCCCATGGTGGACATCCACATCGCCGCCAACGGCCTGAAGGCCGAGGATGCGGTGAAGCTCATCACCGAGCCCATGGAGACCATCGTCAAGAGCATCGATGGGGTCGAGCACGTCTATTCCAACACCGCCGACGACGGCGTGGTGGTGACCGCGCGCTTCTTCGTCGGCACCAATCCGGATGCCGCCATCCTGCGGGTGCATGAGAAGATCCGCGCCAATTTCGACCGCATCCCGGTGGGCATCGCCGAGCCGCTGATCGTCGGCCGGTCCATCGACGACGTGGCCATCCTGGTGGTGACGCTCACGCCGACACCCGAGGCCGCGGCGCGCTGGAACGCCAACGGCCTCACCCGCATCGCCCGCGAGATGCAGGTGGAGATCGCGAAGCTTCCGGACATCGGCTACACCTACATCGTCGGCGAGCAGCCCGAGGAGATCCGCGTCGAGCCCGATCCGGAGAAGCTCTCGCTCTACGGCATCACCCTCGCCCAGCTCTCCGGCAAGATCGAAGGCGCGAACCGCTCCTTCCAGGCCGGCACCGTGCGCGAGGACGGCAAGCAGCGCACCCTGATCGCCGGCCAGACGCTCCAGACCCCCGCCGAGATCGGCAACCTCGTGCTCACCGCGCGCGACGGCCGCCCGGTCTATGTGCGCGACGTGGCCACCATCTCGCTCGCCATGGAGCCGAAGGAGAACCGGGTCTACGACATCACCCGGCACGACGGCGCCGCCGGCGCGGACACCCTCACCCGCCTGCCCGCGGTCTCCCTCGCCGTGGCCAAGCGGCCGGGAACCAATGCGGTGGTCATCGCCGAGGAGGTGCTGAAGCGCATCGAACAGGTGCGCGGCTCCATCGTGCCGTCCGACGTGGAAATGACCGTCACCCGCAATTACGGCGAGAGCGCCAACGAGAAGGCCAACGAGCTGCTGCTGCACCTCGGCCTCGCCACGGTCTCCATCGTCGTGCTGGTGGGCTTCGCCATCGGCTGGCGCGAGGCGCTGGTGGTGGCGGTGGTGATCCCCACCACCATCCTGCTCACCCTCTTCGCCTCCCGCCTGATGGGCTACACCCTCAACCGGGTCAGCCTGTTCGCGCTCATCTTCTCCATCGGCATCCTGGTGGACGACGCCATCGTCGTGATCGAGAACATCGCCCGCCACTGGGCCATGAAGGACGGCCGCTCGCGCGCCCGCGCCGCCATCGAGGCGGTGGCCGAGGTGGGCAACCCCACCATCATCGCCACCCTCACCGTGGTCGCGGCCCTGCTGCCCATGCTGTTCGTCTCCGGCATGATGGGGCCCTACATGAGCCCCATCCCCGCCAACGCCTCGGCGGCCATGGTGTTCTCCTTCTTCGTCGCCGTGGTGCTCACGCCCTGGCTGATGCTGAAGGTGGCGAGCTCCAAGGCCGCCCTCGCCCACGCCCATGAGGCGGCTGGCGGCGGCAAGCTCGGCAAGTTCTACGTGACGGTGGCGAAGCCCATCCTCACCTCGAAGGCGCGGGCCTGGACCTTCCTGCTCATCGTCGGCGCGGTGACGCTGGCGTCCCTGTCGCTCATCTACACCCGCCACGTGACGGTGAAGCTGCTGCCCTTCGACAACAAGACCGAGCTCGACGTGGTGCTCGACATGCCCCAGGGCACCTCGGTGGAGGAGACCAACCGGGTGCTCCAGCAGATGGTGGACGCGCTCGCCCCGGTGCCGGAGATCGTCTCCTTCCAGACCTATGCCGGCACGGCCTCGCCCTTCAACTTCAACGGCCTGGTGCGCCACTACAACCTGCGCACCGCGCCGCGCCAGGGCGACATCCAGGTGAACCTCACCGCCAAGGGCGAGCGCCACCGCACCAGCCACGACGTGGCGCTGGAGCTGCGCGAGCGGCTCAAGGCCATTCCCCTGCCCCCCGGCAGCGCCCTGAAGGTGGTGGAGCCGCCCCCCGGCCCGCCGGTGCTCGCCACCCTGCTGGCCGAGATCTACGGCCCCGATGCCGACACCCGCCGCGCCGTGGCGCGCAAGGTGCGCGAGGCATTCGAGAGCGTGCCCTTCATCGTCGATGTGGACGACAGCTTCGGCACCACGGCGGAGCGGGTGCGCATCGGCATCGACCAGGACAATCTGGAATTCTACCAGGTGGAGCAGGCCGACGTTTACGACGCCATCCGCGCCTTCTACGGCGGCTCCACCGTGGGCTACTCCCATCGTGGCCAGGGCCGCCCGCCGATCCCCATCCGCCTCGTGCTCTCCAAGGGCGACAAGGTGGTGGACGCGCGCACCCTCGCCACCCCGGTGCCGGCCAACGCCTTGCCCGGCGGGCGCGGCGTGGTGGAGCTGGGCGACGTGGTGAGCGTCACCCGCGAGCCCTCCTCTTTCCCCATCTTCCGCCACAACGGGCGGGCCGCCGAGATGGTCACCGCCGATCTCGCGGGCGCCTACGAGGCCCCGGTCTACGGCATGATCGCGGTGGGCGAGGCCATCGACAAGATGGACTTCGGCGCCGTGCCCAAGCCGGAGATCGTGCTGCACGGCCAGCCCACCGACGAGAGCAAACCCGCCCTCCTCTGGGACGGCGAATGGGAGGTGACCTGGGTGACCTTCCGCGACATGGGCGGGGCGTTCGGGGTGGCCATCCTCGGCATCTACATCCTGGTGGTGGCGCAGTTCGGCTCGTTCAAGCTGCCGCTGGTGATCCTGACGCCGATCCCGCTCACCTTCATCGGCATCATGGCGGGGCACTGGCTGTTCGCCGCGCCGTTCTCGGCCCCGTCCATGATCGGCTTCATCGCGCTGGCCGGCATCATCGTGCGCAACTCCATCCTGCTGGTGGACTTCATCCGCCATGCCCGCACGCCGGGACGGCCGCTGATCGACGTGCTGCTGGAGGCGGGTGCCATCCGCTTCAAGCCGATCCTGCTCACCGCGCTGGCCGCCATGATCGGCGCGGCGGTGATCCTGACCGACCCCATCTTCCAGGGGCTCGCCATCTCGCTGTTCTTCGGCCTCCTGTCGTCGACGGCGCTGACGGTGCTGGTGATTCCGGCCATCTACGTGGTGCTGCGCGGCGACGGCAAACCGCCCTCCGAACCCGCCGCCGCGCCGGCCACCACAGGCCACGCGGCGCCCGCACACGGCTAGGGCACGGGATCGTGCGGGCGGCACCGTCCACAGGCCGCCGCCCGCCGTTCGGAACGCTTGACAGGGGAAGGGGCCAAACCCTAAATGGCGCCTCCCAACGGTTCGGGGCCGTAGCTCAGATGGGAGAGCGCTGCAATCGCACTGCAGAGGTCAGGGGTTCGATTCCCCTCGGCTCCACCAAATAATCCGCATAAATAATTGAAAATATTGCGCTTTGCTGAGGGCGCCAGAGGTCTGCCCTCGCGCGTGCGGCGGCTCTCGGCGGTCCATGGTGGACCAATCCGGGATTTTGCGGAATCAAGCGGGATTGGGCGGCCGGCCGTTGAAGCAGCCTTCCACACCCGATTGAGGGTCAGCGCCCGGGATACGGCCTTGTCCTGCGGCACGAACGCCCCGTCGTGGTTCGCCACCATCCTGGCGTGTCCTGGTGGTATTGCCCGCCTGTTCCCAGGAGCCAGGCACCGTTTGGAGCCAACGCCGGCGAAGGAAAACATCGATCGTCTCGCCGCAGTCGATGCGGTGGAGAAACCGTTCGATAGCCGGGCCAAAAGGGGGAAGAACGCATCAGGAGCAAAGTGCAATCATTGAGTCATGCTGATTTGGTTGTATGTACCGCACCGGCTTAAACGAAATGGTTGCATGACGAAGGTCGGAAAGAATTGGGGTGGGCAGGAAGAGGCGAGTGGCGATCGTCGCCGTAATGCTGGCGGCTGTCGGCGGGTGTCAGCTCTCGAACCCCAGA
>JAFIHR010000396.1 GCA_017849325.1 Xanthobacter autotrophicus
CCCTCAGCGATAGGTCACGGCGTGCACCGCCTCGATCACCTCGGCCACGGAGGGCAGCGCGAGCTTCTCGAGATTGGCGGCGTAGGGCATGGGCACGTCCTTGCCGGTGACGCGCAGCACCGGGGCGTCGAGATAGTCGAACGCCTTGTCCATGAGCTGGGCGACGATCTCGGCGCCGACCCCCGACTGCGGCCAGCCCTCCTCCACCGTCACGCAGCGCCCGGTCTTCTGCACCGAGGCGATGATGGCCGGAACATCCATGGGCCGGATGGTGCGCAGGTCGATGACCTCCGCCTCGATGCCCTGCTTGGCCAGCTCGTCGGCGGCCTTCAGCGCATAGGTCATGCCGATGGAATAGGAGACCAGGGTCACGTCCTTGCCGGGGCGGGCGATGCGGGCCTTGCCGATGGGCAGCACGTAATCGTCCAGCTTCGGCACCTCGAAGGACTGGCCGTAGAGGATCTCGTTCTCCAGGAAGATCACCGGATTGGGATCGCGGATGGCGGCCTTCAGCAGGCCCTTGGCATCGGCGGCCGAATAGGGCGCGATCACCTTGAGGCCGGGCACGTTGGAATACCAGGCCGCATAGTCCTGGCTGTGCTGGGCGGCGACGCGCGCCGCCGCGCCGTTGGGGCCGCGGAACACGATGGAGCAGCCGATCTGCCCGCCCGACATGTAGTGGGTCTTGGCGGCGGAGTTGATGATCTGGTCGATCGCCTGCATGGCGAAGTTGAAGGTCATGAACTCCACGATGGGCCGCAGGCCGGCGAAGGCCGCGCCGACGCCGAGGCCGGCAAAGCCGTGCTCGGTGATGGGGGTGTCCACCACCCGCCGGTCGCCGAACTCCTGGAGCAGGCCCTGGGTGATCTTGTAGGCGCCCTGATACTCGGCGACCTCCTCGCCCATGACGAAGACGTCCGGATCGCGCCGCATCTCCTCGGCCATGGCGTCGCGCAGCGCCTCGCGGACCGTCATGCTGACGAATTCCGTGCCGGCCGGCACTTCCGGATCGGCGGGCGCGGCGGCGATGGCCGGCGCCGCCGGCGGGGTGGCGGCGGGCGCTTCGGCCACCACCGGAGCCGGAGCAGCGGCGGGCGCCGGGGCGGCAGCGGGCGCGGCGCTCGCATCCTCGCCATCGGCCAGGATGGTGGCGATGCGGGTGTTGACCGCCACGTCCTGCGTTCCCTCGGGGACGAGGATGTGGCCGAGCACGCCCTCGTCCACGGCCTCCACCTCCATGGTGGCCTTGTCGGTCTCGATCTCGGCGATCACGTCGCCGGACTTGACCGGATCGCCTTCCTTCTTGAGCCACTTGGTGAGGTTGCCTTTCTCCATGGTGGGAGAAAGCGCGGGCATGAGGACATCGATGGGCATGGCTTCAGCTCTGGTTCGGCGCCGGCGCCGGAAGGGCGGAGGGACGCTTCATCGTAAGGTTGGTGAAGGCGGAGGTGGCCGCGACGGCGAGCGTCAGGGACACGAAGAAGGCGACGGCCGCCCGGCTCAGCAGGCGGGCATGGGCTTCGGCCTCGTCGTCGCGCCGGAGCACGGCGAAGGGCCAAAAGACGAGCAGCGCGTAGGTCGCGGCCGAGTTCGGCAGCCCCTGCCGCCGGTGGGCGGACACGGCGGCGCGGGCCACGGCGACGGCATAGCCCCAGCTCACGACCGCCGCGGCGACCGCAAGGAGGGCGATGACGAGGAAGACCGTGGCCACGGCGGGCGCCGGCGTCAGCGCAGGATGTCGGTGTAGAGCTCGGCGGGATCCGGCTCGGGATCGTGGGTGGCGAAATCCGCCGCCGCATTGACGATCTCGCGGATCTCGCCGTCGATCTTCTTCAGCTCGTCCTCGCTGGCGCCGTGGGACTCCAGAAGACGGGTGCGGACCTGCTCGATGGGATCGTGCTCGGTGCGCATCTTCTGGACCTCCTCCTTGGACCGGTACTTGGCCGGATCGGACATGGAGTGGCCGCGATAGCGGTAGGTCTGCATTTCCAGGATGTAGGGGCCGTTGCCCTCGCGGGCGAAGGCCAGCGCCCGCTCGCCGGCGGCCTTCACCGCGCGCACGTCCATGCCATCCACCTGCTCGCCGGGGATGTTGAAGGAGGCGCCGCGCTTGGAGAAGTCGGTCTGGGCCGAGGCGCGCGAGACCGCGGTGCCCATGGCGTACTTGTTGTTCTCGATCACGTAGACCACGGGCAGCTTCCACAGCTCGGCCATGTTGAAGCTCTCGTAGACCTGGCCCTGGTTGGCCGCGCCGTCACCGAAATAGGTCACCGAGACGGCGCCGTTCTCCTTGTAGCGGTTGGCGAAGCCGAGGCCGGTGCCGAGCGATACCTGGGCGCCGACGATGCCGTGGCCGCCGTAGAAGCGCTTCTCGGTGCTGAACATGTGCATCGAGCCGCCCTTGCCCTTGGAATAGCCGCCGCGGCGGCCGGTCAGCTCGGCCATCACCCCCTTGGATTCCATGCCGGCGGCCAGCATGTGGCCGTGGTCACGGTAGCCGGTGATGACCTGGTCGCCTTCCACCATGGCCATCTGCATGCCCACCACCACGGCCTCCTGGCCGATGTAGAGGTGGCAGAAGCCGCCGATGAGGCCCATGCCGTACATCTGGCCCGCCTTCTCCTCGAAGCGGCGGATCAGCAGCATCTCGCGATAGGCGAGAAGGTCCTCGTCCTTGGTGAATTCGGCGGCGGCGGCTGGGGAGCCGGCCTCGGCGGCTCGGGCGGAGGGTTTCTTGGCGGCCATCGGCATCCTCGGCAGGCGCGGGAATTATGGCCACTACCTAACGCACTTGCTGTAAGCCGCAAAGCGGCAAATTTCGTTTTTGCGCTGCAACACGTTGCAAACGCTTGAATCCAAAGAGTTGAACTTTATTTTAGTTCATGCATGCTATGAACTATTCTGCGGTTCATTTCCTGCGAAGCAGCACCAGATCGTCGTCATGAACGAAGTTCAGTTGACGCCGTCCCTCCTCGTCGAGCAAGTCCGGATCGAGCTGGTTGGCGGCCAGCAGCGAGACCTTGTGCTCGATTGCCTGGCGCCTGGTTTTGAGCTCCGCCAGCTCGGTTTCGAGCTGGGCCAGCTCCTGCTCGTAGCTGCGCTTGGCCACCAGCCCGTGATCGCCCGTATAGGCGTGATAGGCGAAGTAGCCGATGAGCGCCGCGGCCCCGACATGCAGGGCGAGGGTGGCGAGGATGGATTGAAGGCGGGAGCGGCTTTGCATGGCCCGGGAGTTTGGCCGCATCGGGTTTCCGCCGTGTTAAGGA
>JAFIHR010000069.1 GCA_017849325.1 Xanthobacter autotrophicus
ACCCCGTTTGGCCCTCGGTGCCGCCCTGCTCCATGAGCCCATGGATCTTGCCCGACAAGGTGGTGTCAAGCGCCTTCACGCGGCCTCCCCCGCTCACCCTTGCCACTGCACAACAATCGCCGGCGGGACCGGCCGGCAGCGAGCGCCGGGAGCGATGCTCCGGGTCGCGACCAGCCGCGTCGTGCCGGCAGATTCGAACGGCGGCTCGGGCCGGTGCCGTCCGCACGGCTGTGACCCACCGGCGGGGTGCCGCGGCGGGCACTGCCGGCCGCATGGCTCGGGGCGCGCGGTGGCCGCAGAGAGGCGGTCGGGCGCCGGGCGTCACGCAAGCGCTACGGGGTGGGAGCGGATTTCAGCAGGGGCCGGGCTATTATTGGCGCGGCACGAACGGGCGCAGAGCGCTGGTGCTCCGCGACGACGCGGCGGATCGCAGGAGCGGCAGCCCCGGCCGATACGGCCCCGGATGTCGCGCGGCCCGCGTCCTCAGCCCGCCGAGTGCGGCGGACGGGCCGTCCCGGCGCAGTCCGTCCCCCCGTAGGCGGCGAGGAAAACCCGCACCGCCCGCGCCACTTGGGCCTCGATGACCTCCGGCGCCGGCTCCTCGGACAGGCCGAACATCAGCGCCTTCACCAGATTGCCCTGGCACAGGTTGAAGAAGTCGAACGCCGCCGCCTGGCAGTCGTCCACCTCGAGGCGGCCCAGTTCCACCTGCCGTTCGAGAAAGGCGGCGAGGCGCGAGGCGCCCTGGCACGGCCCGGTCTCGAAGAAGGCCCGGCCGATGGCGGGGAACTTCTCCGCCACCGCGCTCACCATGCGCACCAGGCGGATATGGTTGGGCCGCACCATCATGCTCATGAACGACACGCCGATGCGGTGCAGAAGGCTCGCCACATCCTCGTCGTTGTCGCCGAACTCGAACAGCCGCTCCGCGGACTGCCGCTTGTCCTCCTCCACCAGGATGCGGAAGAGGTCGGCCTTGCTGTCGAAATAAGCGTAGATGGTGGCCTTGGAGACCGACGCGGCACGGGCGATCTCGTCCATGCTCGCCCCGTCGAAGCCCTTGTGGAAAAAGACCCGTCGCGCGCCGTCGACGATGTCGTGGCGCTTCTTTGCCTCAAGCTCCCGCTCGGCCGCCGAAGGGGCCTTCCCATGGCCGACGGCGGCGTCCTGTCCTGGCGCGCTCATGTCCGCCCTCCTCGGCGGTCGTTGCATGGTTCGAATCCCGGTCGCAAGGAAAATAATTGACTAAACCGTTTAGTTCAATATGCTGGAATCAGATTTCTACTGAACCGTTCAGTATGACCGCATCAAGGCGGGAGCACCCCAAGTGGCTCAAACCAACATCGTGGAAAGGCCCGTCGCCGACGGGCCGGGCGCCGCGACCCCGGGCGCGGACGCCGTGCAAGGCCCCGGCGTGACCACCCTCAAGGCCCGCAGGGCCGAGGAAACGATACCGGCCGACGGCACGGTCGAAGCGGCGCCGCCGCCATCGAGGCGCCGCTCCCGCAAGCCCCTGATCTTCGGGGCGATCGCGGCGCTGCTGCTCGCCGGCGCCGGCTGGTATGGCCACGACTGGTGGCAGGTCGGCCGCTTCATGGTGTCCACCGACGATGCCTATGTGAGCGCGGACACCTCCATCCTCGCGGCCAAGGTGGGCGGCTACGTCAGGAGCGTCGATGTCGCCGCCAACCAGTGGGTCAAGGCCGGCGACGTGATCGCCCGCATCGACGACGGCGACTACCGCCTCGCCCTCCAGGCCGCGCAGAACAGGATCGCCACCCAGCAGGCCACCCTGGCGCGTTTCGACGAGCAGGCGAAGGCCGCCCGCGCCAGCGTGGACCAGGCCCGGGCGCAGCTTCTGGCGTCCGACGCGGACCTGAAGCGCACCCAGCTCGAATTCGACCGCCAGGACAAGCTCGCCCGCTCGAACTTCGCGAGCCGCTCCACCCTCGACAATGCCCGCGCCGACCGCGACAAGGCCTCCGCCAGCGTGGAGGCGGCGAAGGCCGCGCTGGCCTCGGCCCAGGCCCAGGTCGCGGTGATCGAGGCCCAGCGCACCGAAGCGGCCCGGACCCTGGATGAGCTGAAGACCGCCAGCGACCAGGCGCGGCGCGATCTCGGCTTCACCGAGGTGCGCGCGCCCATCGACGGCGTGGTGGGCAACCGCGCGGTGCAGGTGGGCCAGCTCGTGCAGACCGGGACCCGCCTCATCGCCGTCGTGCCCCTGGAGGCGGTCTATGTGGATGCCAACTTCAAGGAAACCCAGCTCGGCCGCCTGAAGCCGGGGCAGACGGTGCGCATCTATGTGGATGCCTATCCCGACGAGGACATCACCGGCACGGTGCTGAGCGTCTCGCCGGCCTCGGGCTCGGTGTTCAGCCTGCTGCCGCCGGAGAACGCCACCGGCAACTTCACCAAGATCGTGCAGCGCATTCCGGTGCGTGTCGCCATCGAGCCCGCGGTGCTGGCCAAGCACGAGCTCCGGCCCGGCATGTCGGTGACGGTGACGGTGGACACCCGCCCGAAGGCCGGCTGAGCGGCGCGACAGGATCGAAGGCGCGGCCATGGCCGATACCCTGACAGCCAATTCCAGCCGATCCGCCCAGGACGTCGCCCGCCGGCGCATGTTCACCTTCGTGTGCATGGTGTTCGGCATGTTCATGGCGATCCTGGACATCCAGATCGTCTCCGCCTCCCTGGCCGAGATCCAGGCCGGCCTGTCGGCCAGCGCCGACGAGATCTCGTGGGTGCAGACCAGCTACCTCATCGCCGAGGTGGTGATGATCCCGCTGTCCGGCTTCCTGTCGCGCGCGCTCTCCACCCGCTGGCTGTTCGCCGCCTCGGCCACGGGCTTCACCGTCATGAGCCTGATGTGCGCGACCGCGACCTCCATCGAGCAGATGATCGTCTACCGCGCGCTGCAGGGCTTTCTCGGCGGCGGCATGATCCCCACCGTGTTCGCCTCCGCCTATTCGGTTTTCCCGCGCGAGAAGCAGCCCATCGTCGCGCCGCTGATCGGCCTCGTGGCGACCCTTGCCCCCACCATCGGCCCGACGGTGGGCGGCTATCTCACCGATCTCTTCTCCTGGCACTGGCTGTTCCTGGTGAACGTGCCGCCGGGCATCTTCGTGATCATCGCCTCCGTCACCCTCATCGATTTCGACGAGCCGGACTTCACCCTGCTCGAACGCTTCGACTGGTTCGGCCTCATCTTCATGGCCGGCTTTCTCGGCAGCCTCGAATTCGTGCTGGAGGAAGGGCCGACCAACGACTGGTTCGAGGACCAGTACATCCTCGCCTTCGCGCTCGTGTGCGCCGTCTCCGCGGTGGCCTTCTTCATCCGGGTGCTGAGGAATGCCCATCCGGTGGTGGATCTGCGCGCCTTCGAGAACCGCAATTTCGCGGTGGGCTCGGCCTTCAGCTTCGTGCTGGGCATCGGGCTCTACGGCCTCACCTACCTTTATCCCATCTTCCTCGGGCGGGTGCGGGGCTATTCGGCGCTGCAGATCGGCGAGACCATGTTCGTTACCGGCATCGCCATGTTCGTCACGGCCCCCATCGCCGGCCGCCTGGCCGCGAAGATGGACCCGCGCATCATGATGGGCGCGGCGTTCGCCGGCTTCGCGCTCGGCACCTGGTGGGTGACGGCCATCACCAAGGACTGGGACTTCTGGGAGCTGTTCATCCCGCAGATCCTGCGCGGGGTGTCGCTGATGATGGCCATGAT
>JAFIHR010000397.1 GCA_017849325.1 Xanthobacter autotrophicus
ATGTTCGCCGGATCGAGCCCCAGCGCCGCGAGGATCACGCCCACCACCACCGACAGCACGATGAGCCGGATCACCACCCAGATGGGCGATCCGCCGAAAAAGCGCGTCAGCTCGTTGTTCTCGGACATGGGCCTCTCCTCTGCGAACCGTGATCTAGCACGGCCGCCCGCCGAGAGGGAGAGAGGCCCGCCGCCTCAGCTCTCATCGAGGAAGGCCTGCACCAGGGCGATGGTGGCGGCCGGATTCTCCTCCATGATCCAGTGTCCGCTGCCGGGCACGACGCCGCCCCGCACGTCGGTGGCGGCGAACGCCATGACCTCGGCCATGGCAAGGCCGAACGACTTCTCCCCGCCCAGGGCCAGCACCGGCACCGTGAGCTTGCCCGCGGCGAGGAAGGCGCGGTTGTCCTGCGCATCCTGGTCGAAGGCGGCGAACTGAGCGAAGCCGGAATGCATGGCGCCCGGCAAGGCGTAGAGGGCCGCGTAATGGGCGCGAGCGGCTTCCGTGAAGTGGCTCGGATCGGCGGAGAATTCGTTCCAGAAGCGGTCGAGATAGATGCGCTCCCGCCCTTCCACCAGCCGCTCCATGTCCGGGCCGCCGAACCGGAAGTGCCACAGCAGCGGATTCTTCAGGATCTCCTCCCACGGCCCCACGCCCGGCAGCGGCGCGTCGATGAGCGCGAATTTCGTCACCCGGTCGCGGTAGAGGGCCGCGAAGGCGAAGCCCACCATGTTGCCGATGTCGTGGGTGACGAGGGCGGCGGCCTCGATCTTCAGGGCATCCAGAACCCCGGCCACGTCGGCCGCCTGGGTCTTCTTGTCGAAGCCGGCGGGCGGCTTGGCGGACAGGCCCATGCCCCGGAGGTCCGGCACCACGACGGTATGGCGCGGCGCCAGTGCGGCGGCCATGGCGCCCCACATGTCGCCGGTCTCGCCATAGCCGTGCAGCAGCACAACGGCGGGCCCCTGCCCGCCGGTGCGCACATGAAGGGTGGTGGCGTTGGTCGCGATTTCCTCGATGCGGAAATCGCCGGGAAAGGGGACGACGCCGGTCACTGCCGTATCAGACATGCTTGCCTCCCCGCCGTTGCCGGGCGAACCCGCGCTTTCGTGCGCGCGGATCGAGTATGGCGCCAGAACGCGGCGCGCAGTAGGGGCCACCGTGCGCCCTCCGGTTTGCTTCCGGGGCGCAAAGCTGCTAATCACCCACGCTTCACGAGGACGGCCCCGCCGATCCAGCCGCCCGGGCCCTGAGCCCGGAGGCCAACGCCCGACAGCGCTGTGCGCCCTCGGGCGCGATCGGCGTTGCCTGTACCCGAGAGCCTGGAACCGCACGGACGCCCATGTTCGATACCTTATCCGACCGCCTCGGCGGCATACTCGACAAGCTGAAGCGACGCGGCGCTCTCACCGAGACCGACGTCGGCGAGGCCATGCGCGAGGTGCGCCGGGCGCTCATCGAGGCGGACGTGGCCCTCGACGTGGTGCGCTCCTTCACCGACCGGGTGAGGAAGCGGGCCGTGGGCGTCGAGGTCATCAAATCGGTGACGCCCGGCCAGATGGTGGTGAAGATCGTCCATGACGAGCTCGTCGCCACCCTCGGCTTGGACGCCCAGCCCATCGACCTGAATGCCCCCGCCCCCGTGCCCATCCTGATGGTGGGCCTGCAGGGCTCCGGCAAGACCACCTCCACCGCCAAGATCGCCAAGCGCCTCACCGAACGCGGCAAGCGCAAGGTGCTGATGGCCTCGCTCGACACCCGCCGCCCCGCCGCCATGGAGCAGCTCGCCACCCTGGGCACCCAGGTGACGGTGGCGACGCTGCCCATCGTCGCCGGCCAGAGCGCGGTGCAGATCGCCCGGCGCGCCCTCGATGCGGCGCGGCTCGGCGGCTACGACGTGGTGATGCTCGACACCGCCGGCCGCGTCACCCTCGACGAGGCGCTGATGGCCGAGGTGGCCGAGGTGAAGGCCGCCACCTCGCCCCACGAGGTGCTGCTGGTGGCCGACAGCCTCACCGGCCAGGACGCGGTGAACACCGCCAAGGCGTTCGACGAGCGCGTCGGCCTCACCGGCATCGTGCTGACCCGCGCCGATGGCGACGGTCGCGGCGGCGCGGCGCTGTCCATGCGCGCCGTCACCGGCAAGCCCATCAAGCTGCTCGGCACCGGCGAGAAGATGGACGCGCTGGAGGATTTCGATCCCGAGCGCGTCGCCGGCCGCATCCTCGGCATGGGCGACGTGGTGGCCCTGGTGGAGAAGGCCGCCGAGGCCATCGACATCGAGAAGGCCAAGGTCACCGCCGAGCGCATGCGCAAGGGCACCTTCGACCTGGAGGACCTGCGCGACCAGCTCATGCAGATGCAAAAGATGGGCGGCCTCGGCGGGCTGATGGGCATGCTGCCCGGCGTCGCCAAGGTGAAGAACCAGATCGCCTCCGCCAACCTCGACGACAAGGTGTTCAAGCGGCAGGTGGCGATCATCAATTCCATGACGCCGAAGGAGCGCCGCGCCCCGAAGCTGCTCGATGCCTCGCGCAAGCGCCGCATCGCCGCCGGCGCCGGCGCCAAGGTGGAGGAGATCAACCGCCTCATCAAGATGCACCGCCAGATGGCGGACGTGATGAAGGCCATGGGCGGCAAGGCCGGCAAGCGCGGCCCTCTGGCCGGGCTCGCCGGCATGATGGGGTTCGGCGGCGGCGCCCCCTCCCCCGAGATGCTGCAGGATATGGCGGAGAAGATGCAGGGCGGCGCAGGCGGCGGCGGGGGCGGTGGCCTGCCCCCGAACTTCCCCGGCCTGCCCGGCGGCGGCCTGCCGTCGCAATTCCCCGGCGGCCTGCCCGGCCTGCCGAAGGGCCTCCCCAAGGGCCTGCCCGGACTGGGAGGGCCTAAGAAGAAGTGACGATCCCGATCCAGATCGATATCGGCAATTTGGCCGTCGGCCTCGGAACATGCCTTGTGGCGCTGGCGACGTTGATATCGCTCCGAAAAGGCAGAAGCCAACGTATTGCAGACTACCGACGAGACTGGATCGAGAATCTGCAATCCCATATGGCCGCATTCCTGCGCGTCGCGTCTGACATCGGAATGCCGGAGACCTTTCCAAAGGCCTCCAACGCCATGAAGCAACGAGATACAGCGGACGCAAGCGGATCATATTCCGCCCAGAATATGATCGAGCTGAAACATGAGAGTCAGCACATCAAGTTGCTTCTGAAAGAGGAACGCGAAGAGCATCGCCGCCTGGTAGAGCTTATTGACACCGTGATTTCGAACCCGAACGACCAGTCAATTGCCGACACCGCCGACCAGTGCCGGCTCATTCTGAAGAAGGAATGGGCCCGACTTGAAAATGAAATGTAAGGAATAGAAGGAAAAAACATGTCCCTGAAGATCCGTCTCGCCCGCGGCGGCGCCAAGAAGCGTCCCTACTACCGCATCGTGGTGGCCGACAGCCATTCGCCGCGCGATGGCCGCTTCATCGAGAAGATCGGCTCGTTCAACCCGCTGCTCGCCAAGGATGCCGAGGCCCGCGTGGTGCTCGACCTGGAGAAGGCCAAGGCCTGGCTCGACAAGGGCGCCCAGCCCACCGACCGCGTGGCCCGCTTCCTCGATGCCGCCGGCCTGCTGAAGCGCGCCGCCCGGAACAATCCGAAGAAGGCCGAGCCGGGCCAGAAGGCCACCGAGCGCGCCGCCGAGAAGGCCAAGAAGGTCGCTGCCGCTGCGGCCGCCGCCGAAGCCCCGGCCGAGGCGCCGGCGGAAGCCAGCGCCGAGTGAGGCCCATAAGGCAAGCAGCATAAGAGACGGGGCGGGTTGGCAACGGCCTCCCCCTGCTCCTCAAGAAAACGCGCGGCAGCCGACACTGCCGCGCGTTTCCTTTTTCTTTCCCCCTCGCGCCCTCCTCCGCCCGCTCCCGGCGGGCTTCGCACGCGCCGCTCGATCACGGCAGAGTGCGCGATTTGCACTTCCCCCTCCTGGCACGGCAAACTAGACAAAGCCGGCGCGGCGCCGAGCCGTTGCGCCTTTGAGATTCGTGCCTCTGGAATTCCGCGGAGACCGTGCGGAATTCGTGCCCCTGGAGCGTTGCATGTCCGAGCCCGTCACCGTGTCGTTCGCCAAGCACACCGCCGCCCCCAAGGGGGTGCTGATCGTGCTCACCGACGAATCCCTCCAGTTCGGCAGCGCCACCCAGAAGCTCCTGAAGCCGGTTGACGAGACGCTGACCCGTGCCTTCGATTCCGAGCGTTTCCGCGGCAAGGCCTCCTCGGCCGTCGACCTGCTCGCCCCGCCGAAGCTCGACGTGGACCGCCTCATCGTCCTGGGCGTGGGCAAGCAGGAGGAGTTCAAGCCCTCCGATTTCCTGAAGCTCGGCGGCGTCGCCGCCGGCCGCATCCCGTCGAGCGCCCGCGAGGCGACGCTGCTGCTCGATCTTCCGGGCACCAAGATCACCCCCGAGCAGGCGGCCGACGTCGCCCTGGGCGTGCGCCTGCGCAGCTATAATTTCGATCGCTACAAGACCAAGAAGAAGGAGCCGGACGCCGAGCGCGGCGCCCTCGCCGTCACCATCCTGGTGGCCGACGACACCGCCACGCGCCGCGCCTGGACCGCCAAGGAGGCGGTGGCCGACGGCGTGGTGCTCGCCCGCGATCTGGTCAACGAGCCCGCCAACGTGCTCGATCCGCCGGAATTCGCCCGCCGCGCGCAGGAGCTCGCCTCCGTGGGCGTCGAGGTGGAGGTGCTGGACGATGCGGCCCTCGCCGCCATCGGCATGCGCGCCCTGCTCGGCGTGGGCCAGGGCTCCATCAAGGAGAGCCGGGTGGTGGTGATGCGCTGGAACGGCACCTCCGCCAAGACCGCGCC
>JAFIHR010000398.1 GCA_017849325.1 Xanthobacter autotrophicus
GCCGAAGCGGACACCGGCCCACCCGGCGCCCGGGACGGCACCGCGGGGCTGGACGGCACCTCGGGCAGCCCGCGCTCCAGCTCGGCCACGGACGGCCGCTCCGGCGGCAGCGGCACGGGGCGTGCGGCCGCCTTCGGCGCCGCCTGCCCGGGAGGCACGGTCTCGGGCACGGCGATGGTCGGCCGGTCGCCGAACAGCGGGCGGGCGGCGACCACCCGGCCCGAGAAGGCATCGATGGTCAGCGCCACGGGACCTTCCCCGTCCGTCGCCTGGACCGCATAGACCCGCCCTGCCAGATGCGGCCGGCCCACCTGGCGATAGCCCATGCGCATGATGATGCCGCGCACCTCCCACGGCGGCAGCACCACATTGGGGGGCCGCGGAACGTAGGCGGGCGGGGCATAGACCGGCGGCCGGTAATAGGGGCGCGCATCGCCGGGATAATAATATTGCGCGGCGGCCGGGCTCGCGGCCATCAGACCGGCGCATGACAGCGCGAGGACGAGGACCGGCGCGCGCGGAGAAACCTGAACCATGGACCACCTGTTCCAATGGGACGGAGCACAAGGATGGGGCGGCACTAGACGTCGCCAATGCGGCGCCTGTTGGACCATCTGCGGGCAGCGCCGCCGCGATCGTGCAACGTTTCGTAACAGCATTGCACCGCAGGGCGTCAGGCCGTACCGTTCTTGCGTCAGGGTCGGGAAACGCGCAATTTTTCATCACGCCGCCCAGGAAGGCGCCGCTTGATCCGCTTGTGGGCATGCGGCATTTCTGTCATGTTGCCGAAGATAGGGCAGTAATGTTTCCCTATCATGGATCTGCCACATGGCGCGGCGCGCACGGTCAGGCGGGCGGTCGCCTTGCCGCGCGATGGCGTGATATTTGCTGCGCAACCCGCTCCGCCGGGTCGGCGTGCCGTCCGTCGCGGTCGCTGCTTCCGGGAGGCCGCGGGCCGAGGCAGGGTCTCACCCCGGTCCGCCGCGGGGGCATGTAACGGCGGGATCGGCGCTTCAAGGTTCCGGGCGCCGGTGGTCTGCAATCGGAACCGCATATCCCATGGGGAAAGGGTCGAAACATGGTCTCGATGGATCGCAAGACGGGCTTGAACGGAAGCGTGGCCGAACCTGCCGCCGCCGTGAAAGGCACGGCGATCGTTGGGCGACCTGAGCCCTTCGGCCTGTTCGATCCGCGGCAGGAGCGCGATGCCTGCGGCGTCGGCTTCATCGCCGATATCAAGGGCCGCAAGTCCCACCGCATCGTCGCGGACGGCCTCAACATCGTGCTCAACCTGGAGCATCGCGGCGCCGTCGGCGCCGACCCGCGCGCCGGCGACGGCGCCGGCATGCTGGTGCAGATCCCCCACAAGTTCTTCCTGAAGGAAGCGGCGCGCCTCGGCTTCTCCCTGCCGGAGCCGGGCGCCTATGCGGTCGGCCACATCTTCATGCCGCGCAGCGCCGAAGGCCAGCAGATCGTGCGCGCCGCCTACGAGCGGGCGGTGGCCGAGGAAGGCCTCGTGCTCATCGGCTGGCGCGACGTGCCCACCGACAATTCCTCGCTCGGCATCTCGGTGCTGCCCACCGAGCCGAAGCATGTGCAGATCTTCATCGGCCGCGGCGACCTCAGCGGCACCGAGGACGATTTCGAGCGCCGCCTGTTCGTGCTGCGCAAGGTGATCTCGAACCTCGTCTACAACGCGAACGACCCGCAGACCGCCGGCTATTATCCGGTGTCCCTGTCGTGCCGCACGCTGGTCTACAAGGGCATGTTCCTGGCCGACCAGCTGGGCGCCTATTATCTCGACCTCCACGACGAGGACTTCGAGAGCGCCCTCGCTCTGGTGCACCAGCGCTTCTCCACCAACACCTTCCCGGCCTGGCCGCTGGCCCACCCCTACCGGATGGTGGCGCACAACGGCGAGATCAACACCCTGCGCGGCAACGTCAACTGGATGGCGGCGCGGCAGGCCTCGGTGGATTCCGAGCTGTTCGGCGCTGACATCTCCAAGCTCTGGCCCATCAGCTACGAGGGCCAGTCGGACACCGCCTGCTTCGACAACGCGCTCGAATTCCTGGTGCAGGGCGGCTATTCGCTGCCCCACGCCGCCATGATGCTGGTGCCCGAGGCCTGGGCCGGCAACCCGCTCATGGACGAGGAGCGCCGCGCCTTCTACGAGTACCACGCCTCGCTCATGGAGCCGTGGGACGGCCCCGCCGCCATCGTCGCCACCGACGGCCGGCAGATCGTCGCCACCCTCGACCGCAACGGCCTGCGTCCCGCCCGCTACATGGTGACCACCGACGACACCATCGTGCTCGCCTCGGAGATGGGCGTGCTGACCCTGCCCGAGGAGAAGATCGTCACCAAGTGGCGTCTGCAGCCCGGCAAGATGCTGCTGGTGGACCTTGAGGAAGGCCGCCTCGTCCCCGACGAGGAGATTAAGACCGAGCTCGCCCGCGCCAATCCCTACAAGGAGTGGCTGAAGCACACCCAGCTCGTGCTGGAGGACCAGCGCAAGGTGGAAGCGCGCGAGGTGCGCACCGACGTGTCGCTGCTCGATCGCCAGCAGGCCTTCGGCTACACCCAGGAGGACCTGAAGCTGCTCATGGCGCCCATGGCCATCACCGGCCAGGAGGCGGTGGGCTCCATGGGCACCGACACGCCCATCAGCGTGCTCTCCAACAGGTCGAAGCTGCTTTATTCCTATTTCCAGCAGAACTTCGCGCAGGTGACGAACCCGCCCATCGATCCGATCCGCGAGGAGCTGGTGATGAGCCTGGTGTCGTTCATCGGCCCGCGCCCCAACATCTTCGACCTCGAAGGCACGGCGCGGCGCAAGCGGCTCGAGGTGCGCCAGCCCATCCTCACCAACGAGGACCTGGAGAAGATCCGCTCCATCGGCATGATGGAGGAGCGCTTCGACACCCGCACCCTCGACATCACCTACCCCTCCGAGAAGGGCGCCGAGGGCATGGATGACGCCCTGGAGCGCCTGTGCGAGCGGGCCGAGGCGGCGGTGCGCGGCGGCTACAACATCATCATCCTGTCCGACCGCATGACCGGGCCGGACCGCATCCAGATTCCCGCGCTGCTGGCCACCGCGGCCGTGCACCATCACCTGATCCGCCAGGGCCTGCGCACCTCCGTGGGCCTCGTGGTGGAGACCGGCGAAGCCCGCGAGGTGCATCATTTCGCCTGCCTCGCCGGCTATGGCGCGGAGGCCATCAACCCCTACCTCGCCTTCGAGACCCTGGTCGCCATGCGCGACGAGATCCCGGAGGAGGTGGACGACACGGAGCTCGTCAAGCGCTTCATCAAGTCGATCGACAAGGGCCTGCTGAAGGTGATGTCCAAGATGGGCATCTCGACCTACCAGTCCTATTGCGGCGCGCAGATCTTCGACGCGGTGGGCCTCAGCTCGGCGCTGGTGGACAAGTATTTCTTCGGCACCGCCACCACGGTGGAGGGCATCGGCCTCGCCGAGATCGCCGAGGAGACCGTGCGCCGGCACCGGCTCGCCTTCTCCGACGCCCCGGTCTACCGCATGGCCCTCGACGTGGGCGGCGAGTACGCCTACCGCATGCGCGGCGAGGACCACGCCTGGTCGCCGGAGAGCGTCGCCACGCTGCAGCATGCGGTGCGCGGCAACGGCATGGACAAGTACCGCGCCTTCTCCGCCATGGTGAACGACCATGAGGAGCGCCTGCTCACCCTGCGCTCGCTGTTCCGCATCCGCGAGGCGGAGGAGCTCGGCCAGCAGCCCATCGACATCGCGCAGGTGGAGCCCGCCGCCGAGATCGTGAAGCGCTTCGTCACCGGCGCCATGTCGTTCGGCTCGATCTCGCGCGAGGCGCACACCACCCTCGCCATCGCCATGAACCGGATCGGCGGCAAGTCCAACACCGGCGAGGGCGGCGAGGAGCCGGAGCGCTTCAAGCCGCTGCCCAACGGCGATTCCATGCGCTCGGCCATCAAGCAGGTGGCCTCGGGCCGGTTCGGCGTGACCGCGGAATATCTCGTCAA
>JAFIHR010000070.1 GCA_017849325.1 Xanthobacter autotrophicus
AGATCCTGCGCCAGCTCGTAGAGGTCGCCGTCGTCGGGATGCACCAGCTTGGAGATGTCGCCGAACGAGACCAGCTCGTCGCGCCGCTCCAGCCCGAGGATCTCGAACATGGTGTCGGACCAGTACATGCGCCCGCGCGCCATGTCCCAGTCCCACATGCCGCAGCGGCCGCGGTTCAGCGCGGTGTCGATGCGCCGGCGCACGGTGTCGTAGATCTGGTCCGCCTCGCGCGCCCGGCTCGCCTGCCAGTGGAAGGAGAAGCCGAGGATCAGCAGCACCGCCCCGGTGGTGGTGAACAGGGTGATGGTCAGGGTGGTGGTGTCCGACCACGCGGAGAGCGCGGCGTCCATGGGCTGGACATAGAGCAGCTGGCCGAGGGGCGCAGGCAGGTTGCGCACCGTGGCGAGCGCGGTGCCGCCGGCGAACGGCACTTCCAGCACGCCGGCCCGCTCGGCGAAGATCACCAGCGGCTGGGTGGGGTCGATGAGGTCCGACAGGGTGGATGCCCCGGTCGGGGCCTGGGGCGCGGAGGCGATGATCCGCCCGTCCGTATCGGTGACGAAAACGCGCCGGCCGCGGTCGGTGGCGCGCGGCGGCAGGATGTCGCTCAGGGCAGCGGGGGCGCGATCGAGGGAGGAGCCGACGCGCTGGGCCAGTCCCTCGGCGGTGGCGAGCGCCAGGAGGGAAATGTCGTCCTTCGCATTGTCGAGCACGGAGACGCGGTGCGCGTGCACCTGCACGAGCGCGCCGACGCCGATGACCGCGAGAAAGGTGACGATGAGGGCGGGGACGACGCGCCGCAGGACCGGCTCGGCATCGAGCAGGCGCTGATAGGCAGGGCGCGCGATCGACCGTGCCAGACCTCGAATGGCTTGGTCGCGCGCACCGACGCTCTCAGCGTTGGCGCGTGCCATCGCCGCATTCTCCTTCGGGTCTCCGGGCACCTCGGACGGCCTAAGTCACGAGGGGCCCACGTCCTGACTGGAGGGACGTGCCGCATCTCTCCGAATCGTGCCTATTGGAATCGAATCGGAGCGTCTTTGTCCAGAGTCCGCGGGAGTCAAGGGGCAAAAAAAGTCGGTAACGCGCGGCTTTCCCCAGCCCGGACAGGGGTCTCGGGGCGGTGCCGGTCGCGGCGGTTCGAGGCAACTATAGGTAGATGCGGCGGGTGGGGCTCGCCACCTGGGCGAACCGCTTCACCGGGGAAGGCTCGCCTCGGGCGAGAGCCGGGCCGTGGCTGCGGGCGATGCCCCGCCACGGCCCGGAGCGGATCAGGCCAGCGAGCGCGTCGCGATATCCGACACGTCGGGCGAGAGTCCGGGCGTCTCGGCCACCCGCCGGAGCGCGGCCTCGGCGGAGGCGCGGCGTCCCGGTTCGAGCTGCCGCCAGGACTTGAACGCGGCGAGCAGACGGGCGGCCACCTGCGGGTTCTTGCCGTCGAGCGCCAGCACCATCTCGGCGACGAACCGGTGCCCCGCCCCGTCCGGCCGGTTGAACTGGGTGGGGTTGCCGGCGGCGAACGCGCCGATGAGCGCGCGCACTCGGTTGGGATTGCCCAGGGAGAAGGCGGGATGCGCCATCAGCGCCTTCACCCGGTCGAGGGTGGTGTCGTCGGCGACCTGCGCCTGGAGCATGAACCACTTGTCGATCACCAGCGCATCGCTCTTGAAGCGCTCATAGAAGGCATCGAGGGCGGTGGCGCGCTCCGCCGTGTCGTGCTGGGCGAGCACGGCGAGGGCGGCGAAGCGGTCGGTCATGTTGTCGGCGGCCTCGAACTGGGCGAAGGCGCGGGCGATGCCCTCGCCGCTGCCGCCGACCGCCAGATAATCGAGGCTGAGATTGCGCAGCGCCCGGCGGCCGGCGGACGCGGCATCGGGGGCGAACGGGCCGGTCGAGGCCAGGGCGCCATAGGTGGCGGCAAACGGGGCGGCCAGCGCCGCGCCCACCGCCGTTCGCAGGCTCTTGCGGGCGGCATAGACCGCGTCCGGGTCCACATCCTTGCCGAGCTCGCGGGCGATCTCGCCCTCGCCGGGCAAGGAAAGGGCCTGCGCCTTGAAGGCCGGATCGAGGGCCGGGTCGGCGAGCACGCGCGCGGCGGCGTCGATCAAAGCGGCGGTGCCCGGCAGCGCGCCGTCCCGCGCGCCCCGCTTCAACAGGTCGAGGGCGAGGCCCTGGAGCGCATCGAAGCGGTTGAAGGGGTCGCTGTCGTGGGCGGCGAGGAAGACGCGGTCGGCCTCGGTGAGGTCCGTCGTCAGGTTGATCGGCGCGCAGAAGCCGCGGTTGAGCGAGGGCACCGGGCGGGCGTCGATGCCGGTGAAGAGGAAGCTCTGCTTCGCTTCGCTCACCGCCACGACGCCATGCTCCACCGGCGTGTTGCCGAGGGTGAGCGGCAGGTCCGCCCCATCCGGCCCGACGAGGCCGAGCACGAGGGGGACGACCACCGGCTGCTTCTCGTCCTGCCCCGGAGTGGGCGGGGTCTCCTGCGTCACGTCGAGGCGGTAGGTGTGCGCCGCTTCGTCATAGGTGCCCGAGACGGTGAGCCGCGGCGTGCCGGACTGGGCATACCAGAGGGCGAACCGGGTGAGGTCCCGGCCGGTGGCGTCGGCGAACGCGGCGAGGAAGTCCTCGATGGTGGCCGCATCGCCGTCGCAGCGCTCGAAATAGAGGTCCATGCCCTTGCGGAAGCCCTCGTCGCCCAGAAGGGTCTTGAGCATCCGCACCACCTCGGCGCCCTTCTCATAGACGGTCGCCGTGTAGAAATTGTTGATCTCGCGATAGGTCGCGGGGCGCACCGGATGGGCCAGCGGGCCGGCATCCTCGGTGAACTGGGCGGCCTTCAGCATCCGCACGTCGGAGATGCGCTTCACGGGCCGCGAGCGCTGGTCGGCGGAGAATTCCTGGTCGCGGAAGACGGTGAGGCCCTCCTTCAGGCAGAGCTGGAACCAGTCGCGGCAGGTGATGCGGTTGCCGGTCCAGTTGTGGAAGTATTCGTGGGCGATCACCCCCTCGATGCCGGAATAGTCGCCATCGGTGGCGGTCTCCGGCGAGGCGAGCACGTATTTGTCGTTGAAGACGTTGAGGCCCTTGTTCTCCATCGCGCCCATGTTGAAATCCGACACGGCGACGATGTTGAACACGTCGAGGTCGTATTCGCGGCCGAACGCCTCCTCGTCCCAGCGCATGGAGCGCTTCAGCGCGTCCATGGCATAGGTGGCGCGCTCCGCCTTGCCTTCCTCCACATAGATGCCGAGCTCCACCTTGCGCCCCGACTGGGTGGTGAAGCTGTCGGCGACCTTGGAGAGCTTCCCGCCCACCAGCGCGAAGAGATAGGACGGCTTGGGCCACGGGTCGTGCCAGACGGCATAATGGCGCGAGGTTCCGGCGATGGCGCCGCTCTCCACCAGATTGCCGTTGGCGAGCAGGATGGGCGCTTCATCCGCCTCCGCCTCGACGCGGGTGGTGTAGACGGCGAGCACGTCCGGGCGGTCGGGGAAATAGGTGATGCGGCGGAAGCCTTCGGGCTCGCACTGGGTGCAGTAATTGCCCGAAGACCGATAGAGGCCGGAGAGCTGCGTGTTGGCGGTGGGGTCCACCAGCGTCTCGATCTCGAGGGTGAAGCTGTCCGCCGGCGGGTGGGCGAGGGTGAGCTGGTCCGGCGTCGCGTCATAGCTCGGCCCGGCCAGCGGCGCGCCGTCGACGGCGAGGCGGACCAGGGTGAGGCCGTCGCCCTGCAGGATCAGCGGCGCGTCGGCCGTCCCCCTGGGATTGCGCTTGAGCGCCAGCTTCGCGGTGACGCGGGTGGCGGTGGGGTGCAGGGCGAAATCCAGGTGGACGGTCTCAACCAGCCATTCCGGCGGGCGGTAATCCACGAGGCGAATGGGCGGGGCTTCGGCATCACGCATGGGGCTACTCCTTGCCCCAACACTTAAGCCTGCCCGGCCGGCGCGCAAGCGCTGGCGCCGATCTGTCGCGCGGCGGGCAGGGCGGACCGGCGCCGCGCGCGCCGCGCGGCTGCGTCAGACGACGTTGCGCTTGCCCCGCTCGATGCCCGGGTCGAGGACATCGAGCGCGGTTTCGACGGCTTCGGCCGCGGTGGTGCAGGCCGAGCCGCAGCGTTCCGGATGGCCGCTACAGCAGTCGTTCACAAGATAGGTGATCAGGTCGGCGAGCACGGAAACGGCGGCGGCGTAGATGATCGATCGGGCGACCCGGCGCGACCGCACGAGGCCGGCCCGCTCAAGCTGGCTCAGATGGAAGGAGACGTTGGACGGCGAGGCGCCCACCGCCTTGGCGATGGCCCCCGCCGAGCAGCCGTCCGGCCCGGCCACCACCAGGAGGCGGACGAGCCTGAGGCGGGTTTCCTGGGAGAGTCCCCCGAGCGCATCCAGCGCCTGTTGCTCGTTTAACATTTCGATATCTCAAGGAATATTGAAATGTAACATAGCGCGTGGATCGAGCCCCGGCAAGGGGCGCGAGGTGCGGCGGCACCGTCCGCCGCCGCTCCCCGTCGTCGCCACTGGCGGCCATCAGCTCACCTCCGGCCGGGGGTGGCCGCCCCGCCGGAGCTGGCACGGTCCAGCTCAGGGCTGGAGCTCGATCGATCCCGGACGCCAGCTGCCGTCGAACCAGGGCTCCAGCGGGCCGTAGAGCCGCAGGATCATGAACCAGCCCTTGCCGGGGATGGTCTCGATCCAGTTGTGCTCCATGCCGTCGGGCGCCTTGGGGCCGAACCACACGTCCACCGAGCCGTCGGCATTGACCTTCACGTCCCTGTTCTGGCTGGAGACGCTCGGCGCGTCCTGATTGGTCTGCAGCATGGAACGGGTCTGGGTGTCGTAGACGATGACCGACCAGAAGTCCTTCACCGGGATGTTGGGCGGCAGGTGCAGCCGGTAGGACTTGGCGCCATCGAACGGGTTGCCCTTGGAATCGAGCGCCGTCCAGGGATATTGCGAGCCCTCGCCCACCATCTTCTCGGCCATGGCGGGGGTGACGCCCGTGGCGATGTAATAGAAGAAGATCGCGCCATCGAGGTTGCTCACCCCCGGCGCCGCCTCGAACTTGTAGCCGCCGAAGAAGGGCTTGCGCCAGGTGCTGTCCGGATAGATGAAGCCGTCCTTGTCGCGGATCTTGTAGGCGATGGTGCGGGCCGTGACCGCACCGATATCGGCCGCGTCGGCGAGGATCTTCTTCATCCGCGCGTCGGGCGCGAACGGCTTGCCCTTGACGATGCCGATGGAGGCGAACAGGCCGAGGGTGGTGGGGTCGGAGCCCTCCGGCGGCTCTTCCTGGATGGCTTCGTTGAGCAGCTCCCAGAAGGAATAGTCGCTCGGCGCGACGAAATTCGACGGCACGCCCGAGAGGTCGACGAACTTCATGGGCGCGCTCTGGCTTTCCTGCCCGAGCGGATAGATCTTCAGGGTCTTCTTGACGAGGTCCACCCCCGGCTTGGGCGAGCCGTCCACCAGGAAGGAGCGGAACGGCATCCAGTTGCCGTAGGTGCTCGGCCGCACCACAAAATAACCGTCGGGCACCGTGCCCGTGTAGCCCGGCGGCAGGATCAGATACTTGCCGCCCTTGCCCCGGTCGGCGCCCGTAAGGCCGATGTCGGCCACCCAGCGGTACCACATGTCGTCGATCGCCCCGAGCACCTTGGGCGGGATCTCCACCACTAGCGGGCCCTTCGAGGTGTCGATCCAGATGAAGCTGTAGACCGTGTTGTCGTTGGCGGTGAGCTCCACCGTCTTGGGATCGACGAGGTTCTCCCAGATCACGTCGGTGCTGTTGATCGGTCCGTAGGCCCGCAGCGCGTTGCGCATGGCGATCTGGTTCACGATCGGCAGCCCCAGCAGATAGGCCTGGAGCGCGCGCGAGCGATCGAGGTTCTCGTAAATCTTCTCGACCGTCTCGGGAAGCGGCATGCCGTCCTGCAGCTTCAGCGTGCCGATCGACGTTTCCAGCGTGTCGGGCGACGCCACGCCCGGGGCGATCGGCGTCGACATCCTGTAGCTTTCGGCCCGCGCCGGGGTGAGCGCGGCGATGGTGATCAGCAATGGTGCAACAAGTCTCGACAGCATCATGGGAGCCTCCCTGCCAAAGGGTGCGATGGCGACGCACCGGGTTTAGCGAAAATCGCTTCGATGCGATTGCCTTTTCGGGCCAGCGCCTGCGGTGCCCCCAAGCCCGTGCCCGGCCCGATACCGGCGCGGTGTCTCCGCCCCGGCGCGGCCGTTGGGAGGCCGCCGCCGTGCGGGTTCCCGGATGTCCCCGCCGGGAGCCCGGTCCGGATGGCGCCGAATATGCATGGTCGCGCGGACGGCCCTTCGATCGCGAAGCCTTTCGCACAATCGCAGGGCGTTGGCCCGACCCATGCATGAGAGCGCGGCATGACGGACAAGGAAGAGTGGGTCATCTGGAACGGCTCCATGGGCATCCTCGACATGGTGACCATCGGCCACGTCGAGGAATTGGAGGGCGGCCGGCACGCATTCCTGGCGCCCCCCTATGGCGTGGTGGGGCCGTTCAGCTTCGAGGAGCTCGTCACCCACGGGCGGATCAGCTTCGGCGAATGCCTCGTCATGTCGCGCCAGCGCTGGCAGGAGGATCAGGTCGAGCTGCGCATCGAGGCGCAGAAGAAGCGGCGGGCCTTCATCCTGCAGTGGGAGTTCGGCGAGGACGACCAGAAGGAACATCGCGAAGCGCTCGATCTGCCGCTGGAAGGCATACTGGAGGTCACTGAAATCAACGCCGCCTTCCGCCGCCTTGCCAAGACGGCCCATCCCGATGCCGGCGGCAGCGACGAGCA
>JAFIHR010000399.1 GCA_017849325.1 Xanthobacter autotrophicus
AAACGAGGTCATCAGGGCAATCTGGATGGCGCCATCACGCTGCTGGTGAGTGCTCAGGGCATGTCTTCAGGAAGCGAGTTGCGCAGCCCCGGCGCGGTGGCATGTGACGGACCATCGGACTAACGTCCAGCCCGGTCAGGCGAGCATCGCCAGGGGGGACCAGGATGGGACGTTTGCTCGACGAGCGCTTTTTGCGCAGGGCCCTCGCGGGGACGGCCCTGGTTGGGCTTCTCGGTGGCTTTGCCGCGTGGGCGCTGGGCCATGGGGCCGTCGCCGGCCTGATCTGGACGGCCGGCACCATTCCCGTCGTCGCCTGGCTCGCCGTCTCCATCGTGCGGGACCTTGTCGCCGGACGCATGGGCGTTGATGCGGTGGCGCTCCTCTCCATGAGCGGCGCGATCGCGCTCGGGGAGAGCCTCGCAGGCTCGGTCATCGCGGTGATGTATGCCGGCGGAAACCTCCTTGAGGACATCGCCATCGCGCGGGCAGAGCGGGATCTGCGATCGCTGGTCGATCGGGCGCCCCACATCGCCCATCGCCTCACCGGAGAGACGATTGCGGACATTGCCATCGAGACCGTCGCGGTGGGCGACGTGCTGGTGGTGCGGGCCGGCGAGGTGGTGCCGGTGGACGGCCTCCTGATTGCCAATGCAGCCGCTTTGGACGAGGCGGCCCTGACCGGAGAGCCCATGCCGGTCGCGAAAGTGCGCGGCGCACCGGTGTTCAGCGGCACCGTCAATGCCGGCGAAACCTTCGAGATCCGCGCCACCGCAGCAGCCGGCGACAGCACCTATGCCGGCATCGTGCGCATGGTGACGGCGGCACAGACGGCGAAGGCCCCGTTCATCCGGCTCGCCGACCGCTATGCGCTGCTGCTGCTGCCGGCAACACTCGCCCTCGCGGGCCTGGCCTGGGCGCTGTCGGGCGATAAGATCCGCGCCCTCGCCGTGCTGGTCGCCTCGACGCCCTGTCCGTTGATCCTGGCGGCGCCAGTGGCCTTCATCGCCGGCATCTCCCGGGCGGCGCGGCTTGGCATTCTTGTCAAAGGCGGAAGCGCGCTGGAGGCGCTGGCGCGCACCCACACCGTCCTGTTCGACAAGACCGGCACGCTGACCGTGGGCGGCGCCCGTCTCGTCGCCGTGGAGACGGCGCCCGGCGAAAGTCCGGATGAGATCCTGCGGCTCGCGGCGTCGCTGGAGCAGGCCTCGCACCATGTGGTGGCGGAGGCCATCGTCCGTGCGGCTCGCGGGCGCGGCGTCGCGCTTGATCCGCCCGACGCGGTTCGCGAAGCCATGGGATCAGGCCTGGAGGGCCGGGTCGACAGGCGCCTGGTGAAGGCGGGATCGTATGAGCTCGTCTGCGGCGCCCGTCATCCCGAGCCGTGGGCGCTGCGGGCCCTGCGGCGCGCCGCCTGGCGATCCGCCCTCAGCGTCTTCGTCTCCGTGGATGGGCAGCTGAAGGGCGCTATCCTGCTGGCCGACGAGCTGCGGCGGGAGACGCCGCGCGCGGTCCAGTCGCTGCGGGCCGCGGGCGTGGCGCGCATCGTCATGCTGACCGGCGACAATGCGGAGGCGGCGGAGACCATCGGCGCCGCTTTGGACCTCGATTGCGTCCTCGCCAACCGAACCCCGGGCGACAAGCTGGAAGCGGTCGCGGTGGAGCAGAGGCTCAACCCCACGCTGATGGTGGGCGACGGCATCAACGACGCGCCCGCCCTCGCCGCCGCCGACGTGGGCATCGCCATGGGTGCGCACGGCGCCAGCGCTTCGTCCGAAGCGGCCGATGTGGTCATCCTCGTGGATCAGCTGGACCGGGTGTCGGACGCCGTGACGATCGCCAAGCGCACGCGGCGCATCGCGCTCGAGAGCATCGGCGTCGGCATGGGGCTGTCTTGCCTCGCCATGATCGCGGCCGCCTTCGGCTGGCTGTCGCCGGTCGCCGGTGCGCTGACCCAGGAGGCCATCGATTTCGCCGTCATCCTCAATGCCCTGCGCGCTTTGACGGCGGGTCACGGCTTCGGCCATCGTGCGCTGAAGCCGGAGTTCACCCTCGCCCTTCAGCAGGATCACCGGGAGCTGGAGGCAACCCTCGACCGGATGCGGGAGATCGCCGACGGTCTCGACGATACCACCGGCGCGGCCGCCGTCGCCTTGATCCAGGAGGCGAGCACGCTGGTGACGACACAGATCGCAGCCCACGAGCGGCTGGACGAGGAGAGCATCTACCCGCAGTTGCGCGAAGTCCTGCATGACGGGGATGGTCTCGCCGCCATGAGCCGCGCCCACCGCGAGATCCTCCATCTCGCGCGGCTTCTGAGGCGCCTGGCGGACGGCCTCGGCGCGGACGATGCAGACCGCTATCTTATCCGCGACGCGCAGCGCATGGTGGAATCCATCGAGGCACTGGTGCGCATGCATAACGCGCAGGAGGAGGACATCTACGAGAACGTAGCGGCCTGAGCCTCGCAGCGAAGCCCCGGCACTTCATGCCAGACCTTGGCAGCTCAGCGCGCGAGTTTCTTGCTTCAGATCTTTGTAAGCACGGCGGTTACGAATATGAAGCTGCCCGCGAAGATCAGGCTCGCTATTGCGCTCAGTGGCAGGCATTGGCGGAGCATACCTTCATACAGAACTCTTCTTCGATCATCCGCCGCCCCCAACCACCCAACCAAGACAGTTGCACGCGATAATTTTTTCCTCCACAAATGAGGCGAGAAAAATTATCGTGTGAGTGATTCGATGGCTGCGGTTCGCGTGCTTGCCGATCATCCTGAAGTTGATGCTCGCCTCGCCGAGTTCGGTGTCACGCGCCAGGCGCTGCTCGAGGTCGTGCGCGGCGTGGTCGCTGCGCGTGCCGACGCGATCGCCGATGATCCCGCTTCTGCTGA
>JAFIHR010000071.1 GCA_017849325.1 Xanthobacter autotrophicus
CAAGGCCAAAAGGCACTCGTGGTCGGCGTGGCCAACGATCAGTCGATCGCCTGGGGCTGCGCCAAGGCGTTCCGCGATCAGGGCGCCGATCTCGCCATCACCTATCTCAACGAGCGGGCCGAGCCCTACGTGCGGCCGCTCGCCGAGGAGGTGGGCGCCAGCATCATCATGCCGCTCGACGTGAGCGTGCCCGGCCAGCTCGAGGCGGTGTTCGCCGAGATCACCGACAAATGGGGCCGCCTCGACACCGTGCTGCATTCCATCGCCTTCTGCCCGAAGGACGACCTGCACGGCCGGGTGGTGGACTGCTCGGCGGACGGTTTCGCCCGCGCCATGGACGTCTCGGTCCATTCCTTCCTGCGCATGATCCACCTTGCCGAGCCGCTGATGGGCGAGGGCGGCACCTGCATGACCGTCTCCTTCTACGGCTCGGAGAAGGTGGTGGAGCACTACAACGTGATGGGGCCGGTGAAGTCCGCCCTGGAATCGGTGGTGCGCTACGCCGCCGCCGAGATGGGCGAGAAGCACATCTCCGTGCATGCCCTCTCGCCCGGGCCGCTGAAGACCCGCGCGGCGTCGGGCATCGGCCATTTCGACGAGCTGCTCAATGCCGCTGCCGAGCGCGCGCCCACCCATCTGCTCGCCTCCATCGAGGACGTGGGCGCCTATGCCGCCTTCCTGGCGAGCCGCGAGGCATCCAACGTCACCGGCGGCGTGCACCTGATCGACGGCGGCTACAGCATCATCGGCTGACGACCGCCGGGCGGCGGGGCGCGGCAAGGTTTAAAAACTGTCGTGCTCCGCCTTTAAGGTGCCGTTCGGTTGCAGGGTACCGAGCGCCGTTGGCGAGGATCGTCGGTCCGCGGGCCGTCCGCCGGGCGGCCCATCTCTGGTTCACAAGCAAGGCGACGTGACGCATGAAGCGCGAGAACAAGACGTTCGATGAACTCAACGTTGGCGACGCCGCCGAGCTGCGCAGGGTCTGCACGGCCGACGACCTCTATGTGTTCGCCTCCGCTTCCGGCAATCACAACCCGAGCCATCTGCCGGGCTACGACCTCGACCACGACGGCAAGCCCGACGAGGTCACCGCGCCGTCCATGTGGGTCGGCTCGCTGATCTCGGCGGTGCTCGGCAACATCCTGCCCGGCGCCGGCACCCGCTACAAATCCCAGACCTTCGAGTTCCTGGGCCGGGCCAAAGCGGGCGACGACCTCGTCGTGCGGGTCCGCCTCACCGAGAAGCGCGGCACGGACGAGGCGGTCTTCGCCACCTTCGTCTATCGCGAGAAGCCGGAGGAGCTGCTGCTGCAGGGCGAGGCGGTGGTGTTCGCGCCGTGCAAGAAGCTCTCCTATGAGGAGCACGACATTCCCGGCCTGCTGGTCCAGCGCCATCGCCATTTCGACGCGCTGGTGGACAAGGCCGAGACCCTGCCGCCCCTGTCCCTCGCCGTGGTGGCGCCCGAGGAGCCCAACTCCCTCGGCGGCGCCGTGCTGGCGGCGCGCCATTCGTTGATCGTCCCCATCCTCATCGGCGACCGCGCCAAGATCGCGGCGGCGGCGCAGGAGATCGGCGAGAGCATCGAGGATTTCGAGATCATCGATCTGGCCGACCATGCGGCGGCCGCCAACAAGGCGGTGGACCTCGTGGCCGAGGGCCGCGCCAAGGCGGTGATGAAGGGGCACCTGCACACCGACGAGCTGCTCCGCGCCGCTTTGCGCAAGGAGAACGGCCTGCGCGCCGGGCGCCGCTTCACCCACATCTTCGTCATGGACGTGCCGGGCGTCGCCCACCCCCTGCTGGTCACCGACGCGGCCATCAACATCATGCCCGATCTGCCCACCAAGGTGGACATCGTGCAGAACGCCATCGACCTTGCCATCTCGCTCGGCATCGCCGAGCCCAAGGTGGGCGTGCTCTCGGCGGTGGAGACGGTGAACCCGCAGATCCCCTCCTCGGTGGATGCGGCGCTGCTGTCCAAGATGGCCGAGCGGGGCCAGATCAAGGGCGGCCTCGTGGACGGCCCGCTGGCCATGGACAACGCCATCGACCTCGCCGCCGCCCGCACCAAAGGCATCACCTCGCCGGTGGCGGGGCGCGCCGAGGTGCTGGTGGTGCCGAACCTCGACGCCGGCAACATGATCGCCAAGCAGCTCACTTACGTGTCCCACGCCGAGGGCGCGGGCCTCGTGATGGGGGCCAAGGTGCCGATCATCCTCACCTCGCGCGCCGACAGCAGCGAGGCGCGCCTCGCCTCCTGCGCGGTGGCCGCCATCCACCACGCCCGCATCGCGGGCGAGAAGGCCAAGGAGGCTCACGGGTCATGACATTGCCGGTCGCGCTCACCCTCAATGCCGGCTCTTCATCCCTGAAGTTCAGCCTCTACGACATCGCCGGCGAGCCGGCGCAGATGGCCATCGGCCTGGTCGAGAACATCGGCAAGCAGCCCCGCCTCAAGGCCACCCTGGGCGAGGCGGTGCCGCGGGTGGAGCGCGAGCTCACCACGGCCGAGGCCTCCGACCACAAGAGCGCGCTCGCCACCGTCCTCGCGCTGCTGCGCAAGCATTTCCCCGAGGCCCGCGCCGGCGTGGTGGGGCACCGGGTGGTGCACGGCGGCCCGCATTATTCCGAGCCCATGGTGGTGACCGACGAGGTGCTGGCGGAGCTGAACGGCCTCTCGCCCTTCGCGCCGATCCACCAGCCGCACAACATCGCCGGCATCGAGGCGGCGAGGGCGGCCTTCCCCGAGGCGCTGCAGGTGGCCTGCTTCGACACCGCCTTCCACCGCCATCATCCGCGGGTGAACGACGTGTTCGCCCTGCCGCGCGAATATTACGACAAGGGCGTGCGGCGCTACGGCTTCCACGGCCTCAGCTACGAATATGTCTCGGGCGAGCTGAAGCGCATCGCCCCGCTGCTGCACGCCGGGCGCGTGGTCGTGGCGCACCTCGGCAACGGCGCCTCCATGTGCGGTATCCTCGGCGGGCGCTCGGTGGCCTCCACCATGGGCTTCACCGCGCTCGACGGCCTGCCCATGGGCACCCGCTGCGGCCAGGTGGATCCCGGCGTCATCTTCTACATGGTGCAGCAGGAAGGCCGCACCATCGATGAGGTGCGCGACATCTTCTACAACAAGTCCGGCCTGCTCGGCCTGTCCGGCATCTCCAACGACATGCGGGTGCTGGAAAGCGCCGGCGTCGAGGCGGCGGACGAGGCCATCGACTATTTCGTCTTCCGCATCCGCCGCGAGCTGGGCGGCCTTGCGGCGGCGCTGGGCGGGCTCGATGCGCTCGTGTTCTGCGGCGGCATCGGCGAGAACTCGCGCAAGATCCGCCGCCGCATCTGCGACGGGCTCGACTGGATCGGCCTCGAGCTCGACCACGCCCGCAACGACCGCAACGACCGCGTGATCTCGACGGACTTCAGCCGGTCGCACATCATGGTCATACCGACCAACGAGGAAATCGTCATCGCACGGGCTGCCAAGCGGCTGCTGAACGCGCAGCCGGCGGTTGCGGCCTGAAGGAGGGGGACATGAGGAAGGCAATTCATCCGGAGGACGCGGCCGCGCTCATTCCCGACGGGGCGGTGGTGCTGATCGGCGGCTTCATGGGCGTGGGCACGCCCGAGCGCCTGATCGACGCCATGGTGGCGCGCGGCGTGCGCAACCTCACCTTCGTCGCCAATGATGCGGCCATGCCCGGCAAGGGCATCGGCAAGCTGGTGACGGCGGGCTGCGTCGCCCGCGCCATCGTCTCGCACATCGGCCTCAACCCCGAGATCCAGCAGAAGATGATCTCGGGCGAGATCGCGGTGGAGCTGGTGCCCCAGGGCACCCTGGTGGAGCGCATCCGCGCCGGCGGCGTCGGCCTCGGCGGCGTGCTCACCGCCACCGGCATCGGCACCCCGGTGGAGGACGGCAAGCAGACCATCGAGGTGGATGGCAAGCGCTACCTGGTGGAGAAGCCCATCAAGGGCGACTTCGCGCTGATCGCCGCGCAGCATGCCGATTATGCCGGCAACCTCGAATATTCGCTCACCGCGCACAACTTCAATCCGATCATGGCGCTATCCGGCCACATCGTGATCGTCGAGCCGGAGATGATCGTGCCCATCGGCGTCATTTCGCCGGATGCGGTGAAGACCCCGGGCGTCCTGGTGGACCACATGCTGACGAGGGCTGCGTGATGAATGCCGACGTGATGGAGCGGCCCAAGGCCGCCATGAGCCCGAAGGAAATCATCGCCCGCCGCGTGGCCCAGGAGATCAAGCCGGGCATGCTGGTCAATCTCGGCATCGGCCTGCCGAGCATGGTGGCCAACTACATCCCCAACGACGCCGGCGTGTTCTTCCAGGCGGAGAACGGGGTGATCGGCCTCGGCGCCCGCCCGCCGGAGGGCATGGAGGATCCCCACCTCACCGACGCCGGCGGCGGCTTCGTGACCGCGGTGCCGGGCGCGGCCTCCATCGACAGCGCCATGAGCTTCGGCATCATCCGCGGCGGCCACCTCGACATGACCGTGCTCGGCGGCCTGCAGGTGGACGAGCGCGGCTGCCTCGCCAACTGGATGGTGCCGGGCAAGATGGTGCCGGGCATGGGCGGCGCCATGGACCTCGTCGCCGGCGCCAAAAGGGTGATCGTCGCCATGGTGCATTCCGCGAAGGGCGATCCCAAGATCGTGCCCCACTGCACCCTGCCGCTCACGGCGCTGCGCCGGGTCAGCCTCATCGTCACCGAGCTGGCGGTGATCGAGCCGACCCATGAGGGCCTCGTCCTCGTCGAGCGCGGGCCGGGCGTGTCCGTCGAGCAGATCCTGGCCGAAACCTCGGCGCAGATCATCGTCGATGGCGAAGTGCCGGAAATGCGCATCGGCTGAGTGGATCGGCCTTTAACCGTCTGCGGAGGCTCCTCCATGTCCCCCGTCACCGAAATGACGCGCGCCTTGGCCTTCGCGGCCGAGGCGCACGCCAATCAGCGGCGCAAGGGCGCGGCGCAGGAGCCCTATATCAACCACCTCATCGAGGTGCTCGACCTGGTGGCGCGCGCCACCGGCGGGGCTGATCCGGAACTGCTCCAGGCCGCGGTGCTGCACGACGTGATCGAGGACACGGCGCGCGGCGCCGCCGACGTGGCGGATGCGTTCGGCGTGCGGGTGCGCGACATCATCCTTGAGAATTCCGATGACATGTCGCTGCCCAAGGAGGAGCGGCGGCGCCACCGCATCGCCGCCATGGCGACCAAGTCCGCGGCGGCGCGCATCGTGAAGATGGCGGACGTCATCTCCAATCTCCGCGCCATGGCCGTCTCGCCGCCGGCCGGCTGGAGCGCCGACTGGAAGCTCGGCTATCTCGACGGCTGCCGCAAGCTCATCGACGCCGGGCGCGGCGCCAATGCCGAGCTGGAAGCGCTGTTCGACCAGACCGCGCGGGACGTGGAGCGGGCCATCCGCGAAGAGGCCGCCTTCGAGATCGAGGGCCGAAAGGTGGCGGTGCGGCACCTGGAGAATGCGGTGGGCCAGCAGGTCCACCTCATCTATCTGCCCAACACCGGCTGCCGCGCGCTCGGCGATGCGGACATGGAGACGTTCTGCCAGATCCTGGCGCGCAACTTCCCCTCCGCCACCGTGCAGCAGGCCGACGCCATCTATGAGGGGCGGCGCCGGCAGATCCTGCTGGCGCGGGTGCG
>JAFIHR010000072.1 GCA_017849325.1 Xanthobacter autotrophicus
CCTATCGTTGCGGAACTGAGCCATGCGCATCGTCTTCATGGGCACGCCGGATTTCGCCGTGCCGACGCTCACCGAGATCGTCGGGCGCGGCCATGAGGTGGTGGCGGTCTATACCCGCGCGCCCGCGCCCGCCGGCCGGCGGGGCCTCGATCTCACGCCCTCGCCCGTGCATAAGGTGGCGGACGGCTTCGGCCTCCCCGTCCTCACGCCAAAGACGCTGAAGGGCGAGGAGGCCGCCGAGACCTTCCGCGCCCACGGGGCCGACGTGGCCGTGGTGGTGGCCTATGGCCGGATCCTGCCGCAGGCCATTCTCGATATCCCGCGCCTCGGCTGCCTCAACCTGCACGGCTCGCTGCTGCCCCGCTGGCGCGGCGCGGCGCCGATCCAGCGCGCCGTCATGGCCGGCGATGCGGAGACCGGCGTCTGCGTCATGCGCATGGAGGCGGGGCTCGACACCGGCCCTGTGGGGCTCATCGAGCGCATTCCCATCGGTCCCGACATGACGGCGGGCGAGCTGCACGACGAAATGATGCTCATCGGCGCCGATCTCATGGTGCGGGCGCTGTCCGCCCTGGAGCGCGACGCCCTCGCCTTCACGCCCCAGAGCGAGGAAGGCGTCGCCTATGCCGCCAAGATCGAGAAGGGCGAGACCCGCATCGACTGGGCGCTGCCGGCGGCGGAGGTGCACAACCGCATCCGCGGGCTCTCGCCCTTTCCCGGTGCCTGGTTCGGCTTCGGCGCGGACGGCGCGCGGGTGAAGGTGCTGCGCTCCGCCCTCGCGGAGGGGGCCGGCCCGGCCGGCACCACCCTCGACGACACCCTCACCATCGCGTGCGCCTCGGGCGCCGTGCGGCTTCTCCAATTGCAGAAATCGGGCAAGCAGCCCATGACTGCCGAGGCATTTCTGCGCGGCACGTCCGTACCGAAGGGCACCCTGCTCTAGGCCGCCTGCCGGCCGCCCATTCTCCCTGCCGCCGATCCTGAAGGAATCGAGGAGAGGACCATGCTGACCATCTGGGGACGGGCCAATTCGACCAACGTGAAGAAGGCGCTGTGGTGCGCCGAGGAAGTCGGCGTCGCATTCGAGCGCATCGATGCCGGCGGCGCCTTCGGCGGGCTGAACGATCCCGCCTACCGGGCCATGAACCCCAACGGCCTCGTCCCGTGCCTCAAGGACGGCGATCTGGTGATGTGGGAATCCAACGCCGTCGTGCGCTATCTCGCCGCCCGCTACGCGCCGGGCACGCTCTATCCGGAAGATCCCGCCGCCCGCGCCATGGGCGACAAATGGATGGACTGGGCCCTGTTCTATCTCCCCGAGCCCAACCGCGCGCTGCTCTACAACCTGCTGCGCCGCGGCCCGGCCGAGCGCGACATGGAGGAGGCGGCGCGCGGCCACAAGGCCATGGCGGAGGCCTTTGCCATTGCCGACGCCGCCCTCGCCCACCAGCCCTATTTCTCCGGCGAGGCGTTCGGCATGGGCGACATCCCGATCGGCTGTTTCGCCTATAACTGGCTCAATCTCGATATCGAGCGGCCGGCCGCGCCCCGTCTGGAAGCCTGGTACAAGAAGCTCACCGAGCGGCCCGCCTTTGCCCGCTGGGTGATGATCCCGCTCACCTGATCGCGCCGCCGGCCCCGGCCGGCGCCCGGCCGTTCCCATGCCGCGCTACAAGCTCACCATCGAATATGACGGAACCCCCTTCGCCGGCTGGCAGGTCCAGGCGGGGCTGCCGACTGTCCAGGGGGTGCTGGGCGAGGCGTTCCTGCGCTTCTGCGGCGAACAGGTGCAGGTCTCCGGCGCCGGGCGCACCGATGCGGGCGTTCACGCCACCGGCCAGGTCGCCCATGTGGACCTCGCGAAGGACTGGCGCTGCGACACGGTGCGCGACGCCATGACGGCGCAGCTCCGCCCCCATCCGGTGGCGGTGCTGCGGGCCGAGAAGGTGGCGAACGATTTCGATGCCCGCTTCTCGGCCACCCGGCGGCATTACCTCTACCGCATGGTCAACCGCAGGCCGGATCTCGCGCTCGACCGAGACCGCGCCTGGCGCATTCCCCAGAAGCTCGATGCCGAGGCCATGCACGCGGCGGCGCAGCGGCTCCTCGGCCGGCACGATTTCTCCACCTTCCGCGCCGCCGAATGCCAGGCTGCCTCGCCGCTGAAGACCCTCGACCAGCTCGACGTGATGCGCGCGGGTGACGAGATCCGCATCGTCACCTCGGCGCGCTCCTTCCTGCACCATCAGGTGCGCTCCATGGCCGGCTCGCTCCTGCGGGTGGGGGAAGGCCGCTGGAGCGCGGACGACCTCGAAGCCGCCCTGAAGGCCGCCGACCGCACCCGCTGCGGCCCCATGGCGCCGGCCTGCGGCCTTTATCTCACCGACGTGAGCTACTAGCGCCCCACAAAACGAAAGCGGGACGGCCCCCGGCCGTCCCGCTTGTCGCTCAGGTCGCGATTCGCGCGCTCAGATGGCGGCGTTGATCCACTGCACCAGCTTCGCCTTGGGGGCGGCGCCCACCTGCCGCGAGGCGATCTTGCCGTCCTTGAACAGCAGCAGGGTGGGGATGGACATGATGCCGTACTTCGAGGCGGTCTGCGGGTTCTCGTCCACATTCAGCTTCACGACGCGGATCTTGTCGGCCATCTCGCCCGACACCTCGTCGAGGATGGGCGCCACCATGCGGCAGGGCCCGCACCACTCGGCCCAGAAATCCACGATCACCGGGGCGGCGGACTTCAGCACATCCTCTTCGAAGCTCTGATCGGAAACCTTCTCAACGGCCATGGCATACCTCGTGGGTGTATCGGAGATGAACTCCCAGATCTCGCATCGGAACGTAGGGAGCCGCTCCCCTTCCCGTCAAGGCGCGTCACGCCCAAGTGTCTTTCAGCACGGCTTTCCGCGTGTCTTTCCGGCTCCGCTTCAGCACGGGAGAAGCCCCAGCCGCTCCAAAGCGGCGGAAAGCCGTTGCGGCGGCAGGCGGAACACCCGCGGCGCACGGGTATAGATCAGCAGGGTCTCGACCGCGCGCCCGCCGAACGCCTGCGACAGCAGGACCCCATAGCTCGCGAGCTGGGCCACATAGGATTCGCCGATCTCCGC
>JAFIHR010000400.1 GCA_017849325.1 Xanthobacter autotrophicus
GCGCCCAGCCGGGCGAAATTGGCGGAGAGGATGGACGGGGCGATGATGGGGGCGAGGCGGGCCATCAGTGGAGCACCCGCTGGCCGAGGCTGCCGGCGGCATAGCGCCGGGCCATGTCGTCGAGGCCGATGGGGCGGATCTTCTCGGCCTGCCCGGCAGCGCCGAAAGCCTCGAAGCGGGCCATGCACACCTTTTTCGCCTCCTCCATGGCGGCGGCGAGGAACTTGCGGGGATCGAATTCCGAGGGGCTCTTCGTGATGGCACGGCGCAGCGCGGCGGTCATGGCGAGGCGGATGTCGGTGTCGATGTTCACCTTGCGCACGCCGTGGCGGATGCCCTCCTGGATCTCCTCCACCGGCACGCCGTAGGTCTCCTTGATGTCGCCGCCGAAGGTGCGGATCTCCTCCAGCAGCTCTTGCGGCACCGAGGAGGAGCCGTGCATCACGAGGTGCGTGTCGGGGATGCGGGCGTGGATGGCCTTCACCCGGTCGATGGCGAGGATGTCGCCGGTGGGCTTGCGGGAGAATTTATAGGCTCCGTGGGAGGTGCCGATGGCGATGGCCAGCGCATCGCACCCCGTGGCGGCGACGAAATCCGCCGCCTGGTCGGGATCGGTGAGCAGGTCCGAATGGTCGAGGGCGCCCTCCGCGCCGTGGCCGTCCTCGGCCTCGCCCTTGCCGGTCTCCAGCGAGCCGAGGCAGCCGAGCTCTCCCTCCACCGACACGCCCACCGCATGGGCCAGCTCCGCCACCTTGGCGGTCACCGCCACGTTGTAGGAATAGTCGGCCGGCGTCTTGCCGTCCTCCTTCAGGGAGCCGTCCATCATCACCGAGGAGAAGCCGGACTTGATGGCGCCCATGCACACGGCGGGGGAGGCGCCATGGTCCTGGTGCATCACCACCGGGATCTCCGGATAGGTCTCCACCGCCGCCGCCACCAGATGGCGCAGGAAGGCCTCGCCGGCATATTTGCGCGCGCCCGCCGAGCCCTGCAGGATCACCGGCGCGGAGGTGGCGCGGGCCGCCTCCATGATGGCTTTCACCTGCTCCATATTGTTCACGTTGAAGGCGGGCAGGCCGTAGGAATGCTCCGCCGCGTGGTCCAGAAGCTGGCGCATGGAAACGAGGGCCATGGTGTTGTCCTCCCGAACGATTGCTTTTCTCGTTGGTCTCAGGTGAGGGCGCGGCGCACGGCTTCCGCCACCTTCTCCGGTGTGAAGCCGAACAGCGGCCAGAGGTCCTTCTCCGGCGCGCTCTCGCCGAAGCGGTCGATGCCGATCGAGGTGACGCCGCGGCCGAGGAGCCCGCGCCAGCCCCGCGTCACCCCCGCCTCGATGGTGACCACCGGCAGGCCGTGCGGCAGCAACGCGGCGCGCTCGGCCTCGGGCAGCTTCTCGAAGCGCTCGCGGCACGGCAGGGAGACGACGCGGGTGCCGATGCGCGCATCGTCCAGCAGCGCCGCCGCCTTGATGGCGAGCTGCACTTCCGAGCCGGTCGCCACCAGCACGGCGCGGATGTCGTCGGCGCTTTCCGTCAGCACATGGGCGCCGTCGGCGATGGCCGCGACCTGCTCCGGGCTGCGCGTCTGGGCGGGAAGGTTCTGGCGCGAGAGGATGAGGGCGGTGGGCCCGTCCCTGCGCTCCAGCGCCGAGCGCCACGCCACCAGCGTCTCCACCGCGTCGCACGGCCGCCAGACGTCGAGATTGGGGATGAGCCGCAGGCTCTCCACATGCTCCACCGGCTGGTGGGTGGGCCCGTCCTCGCCGAGGCCGATGGAATCGTGGGTGAGGATATAGATCACGCTCTGGCCCATGAGCGCGCTCATGCGCATGGCGTTGCGGGCATAGTCCGAGAAGACGAGGAAGGTGGCGACGAAGGGGATGAAGCCGCCATGCAGCGCCAGCCCGTTGGCGATCGCCGACATGCCGAACTCGCGCACCCCGAAGAAGATCTGGTTGCCGGCCGGATCGCGGGTCACCGGCACGGCGCCGGGGAAGGTGGTGAGGTTGGAATGGGCGAGGTCCGCCGAGCCGCCGATCAGCTCCGGCACGGCAGGCGCGAGGGCCGAGAGCGCCATCTGGCTGGCCTTGCGGCTCGCCACCGTATCGGCGCGCTCGACGGCGGCGGCCAGCGCCGCATCACACGTGGCGCCGAAGGCTTCGGAGAGATCACCCGACAGGCGGCGACGGAATTCGCCGGCCGCCTCGGGATAGGCCCGCGCATAGGCCGCCATGCGCGCCTCCCAGGCGGCCTGGCGGGCATTGCCGGCCTTGCGCGCGTCCCATTGCGTGGAGATGTCGGCGGGGATCGCGAAGGGCGCCTGCTCCCAGCCCATGGCGGCGCGGGTGCGGGCGATCTCGTCCGGCCCCAGCGGCGCGCCGTGGGTGTCCTGATGGCCCTGCTTGGTGGGCGCGCCGCGGCCGATCACCGTCTTGCAGCAGATCAGGGTGGGGCGGCCACCATCCTCCAGCGCCGTCCGGATCGCGGCGTCGATGGCCTTCGGATCGTGGCCGTCCACCTCGGCGATCACCTGCCAGCCATAGGCGCGGAAGCGCGCGGGGGTGTCGTCGGCGAACCACTCGCCCACCTTGCCGTCGATGGAGATGCCGTTGTCGTCATAGAAGGCGACGAGCTTGCCGAGGCCGAGCCGGCCCGCCAACGAGCACACCTCGTGGCTGATGCCCTCCATCAGGCAGCCGTCGCCGAGGAACACGAAGGTGCGGTGATCGACGATATCGAGCCCCGGCCGGTTGAACTGGGCCGCCAGCGTCTTCTCGGCGAGCGCCATGCCCACCGCATTGGCGAGGCCCTGGCCCAGCGGGCCGGTGGTGGTCTCGACCCCCGGCGTGACGCCGTATTCCGGATGGCCGGCGGTGCGCGAATGGAGCTGGCGGAAGCGCTTCAGCTCCTCGATGGGCAGATCGTAGCCGGTGAGGTGCAGCAGCGCGTAGAGCAGCATTGAGCCGTGCCCGTTGGAGAGCACGAAGCGGTCGCGGTCCGGCCAATTCGGGTCGGCCGGATTGTGCCTGAGGTGATCGCGCCACAGCACGGCGGCGATCTCCGCCATCCCCATGGGCGCGCCGGGATGGCCGGATTTCGCCTGCTCCACCGCATCCATGGCGAGGGCGCGCAGGGCGGCGGTGACCGGCCAGGCGAGGGCGCCGGGGGAGCGGTCGAGAGCATGGGGTGCGGCGGTGGTCTCGGCGGCGGCGAGGGCGGTCATGGCGTGTCTCCCCGGATGGGTTGAGGGCGGGCGCGCTCAGCCGGCGCGGCGCTTGCGGTCCACGAGTTTCATGATGAGCGGGGTGAGCAGGAGCTGCATGGCGAGGTCCTGCTTGTTGCCCGGGATGACGATGGAATTCGCCCGCGACATGAAGGAGTTGTGGATCATCGACAGGAGATAGGGGAAGTCGATGCCGCGCGGGTTGCGGAAGCGGATCACCACCATGGATTCGTCCGGGGTGGGGATCCAGCGGGCGATGAACGGGTTGGAGGTGTCCACCGTCGGCACCCGCTGGAAGTTGATGTCGGTCTCGGTGAACTGCGGGCAGATGTAGCGCACGTAATCGGGCATCCGCCGCAGGATGGTCTCGGTGACATCTTCGGTGGAATAGCCGCGGGTCGCCTTGTCGCGATGGATCTTCTGGATCCATTCGAGATTGATCACCGGCACCACGCCGATCTTCAGGTCTGCATGCTGGGCGAGGTTCAGCTCGTCGGTGACGACGGCACCGTGCAGGCCTTCATAGAACAGGAGGTCGGTGCCGCCCTCCAGCTCCTGCCAGTCGGTGAAGCGGCCGGGATCGGCGCCGTAGAGCTTGGCCTCGTCCGCATCGTGCACATAGTGGCGCACCTTGCCGGTGCCCGACGCGCCATAGTCGCGGAACAGCGTCTCCAGCTCGCCGAGCAGGTTCGTCTGCGGCGAGAAATGGCTGAAATGCTTGTTGCCGTTGACCGCTTCCTTGGCCATCAGCTCGCGCATCTCGAAGCGGTCGTAGCGGTGGAAGGAATCGCCTTCCACGTAAGCGGCTTTCACGCCCTCGCGCCGGAAGATCTGGTCGAAGGTGCGCTTCACCGATGTGGTGCCGGCCCCCGAGGAGCCGGTGACCACGATGATGGGATGCTTCCGTGACATGGGCGGCCCGAGCTCCTTCAGATGAACAGGCCGCGCTGCGCGAACAGCGGCGAACGTTCGCTCTGCCCCACCGGCTCCAGGTGATAGCGCGCCACCCGCGCCACCTCCCCGCGCGAGCCGAAGACGAGGGCGGTGCGCTCATGGGGCGTCGCCGCGCGCAGGTCGAGGATGGGCGTGCGCCCCTCGGTGGCGGCGCCGCCGGCCTGCTCCATCAGGAAGGCGATGGGGAAGGCTTCATAGAGCAGGCGCAGGCGGCCGTTCGCATAGCCTTTGCGGCCGTCGCCCGGATAAAGGTAGATGCCGCCGCGGCGGAAGATGCGATGGGCGTCGGCCACCATGGAGGCGACCCAGCGCATGTTGAAGTCGCGCTCGTGCGGACCCGAGGCGCCGGCGAGGCAGTCGTCCACATAGAGCCGGATGGGGGGATCCCAATGCCGGTAGTTGGACATGTTGATGGCGAATTCCGCCGTCTCCTCGGCAACGCGCACCGCGCCGTCCACGAGGCGGAAGCTGCCCTCCCGGTCGAGGGCGAAATGCCAGGTGCCCGCGCCCACCGAGAGCATCAGCGCCACATGGGGCCCGTAGATCACATAGCCGGCCGCCAGCAGCTCGCGCCCGGAGCGCTGGAAGGCGGCGGCGCCGGTGCCGGCGACCCCCTCCGGGCGGGCGAAGACGGAGAAGATGGTGCCGACCGAAATGTCGGTGTCGATGTTGGACGAGCCGTCCAGGGGATCGAGCGCCACCAGCAGCGTGCCGTCGAGGGCGAGGGCGACGGGCCCGTCGGCCTCCTCGGAGACGAGGGCCGCCACCGGCGCGCGCCGCGCCGCCGCCACCATGAGGTCGTGGGCGATGACGTCGAGCGCCTTCTGGCCCTCCCCTGCCTCGCCGCAGGCGAGGACGGCACCGAGATCGCCGCCGAGCGGCCCCTCGGCGATGCGGGCGGCGAGCGCCTTGGCGCCGTCGGTCAGAGCGTTGATGGTCGAGGCGACGTCGCGGCGCAGGCCGTCGGCGCCGGCCCATTCGTCGAGGACGGCAGCAAGCGGCATGTGCGGCAAGGCAGGGCTGTCGGCAGCGGGCACCGGCATGGGTCGTCTCCTTGGTGTTTCCTCGGCGCGGCCCGTTGTCCGGGCCGTCATCGGTCGTCGTTCGTTGGGTCTTCTTGGCGTCTTCGGTCTTCGGTCAGCGGTTGTCGTCCGCGGCGCGCGGGGGCGCATCGATGCCGCCGGCGAAGACCCGGCTCGCGCGCACGTCCTGTTCGGTGATGGTGGAGAGCGCCGCGCGATCCACCGGCCCCGGCGCCTCGAACAGGCGAAGCGACTGGCGCAGCCGCATGCGGTCGAAGGCGTTGCGGATGGAGCGGGCGTTGGCGAAATTGGGCTGGCTCCGGCGCAGCGCCACATAGTGCGCCAGCGCCGCCTCGGCCTCGGGCGAGAAGGTGTAGTCGGCCTCTTCCGCCATGGAGCGGGCGATGGCGACCAGCTCGTCGTCCTCGTAATCGGGAAAGTCGATGTGGTGGGCGATGCGCGAGCGAAAGCCGGGGTTGCTCGAGAAGAAGCGGTCCATGCGGTCCTTGTAGCCGGCGAGGATCACCACGAGATCGTCCCTCTGGTTCTCCATCACCTGCAGCAGGATCTCGATGGCCTCCTGGCCGTAGTCCCGCTCGTTCTCCGGGCGATAGAGATAATAGGCTTCGTCGATGAACAGGACGCCGCCCATGGCCTTCTTCAGGATCTCCTTGGTCTTGGGCGCCGTGTGGCCGATATACTGGCCGACAAGATCGTCCCGCGTCACCGAGACGAGATGTCCCCGCCGCACATAGCCGAGGCCGTGGAGGATCTGCGCCATGCGCAGCGCCACCGTGGTCTTGCCGGTGCCGGGATTGCCGGTGAAGGCCATGTGCAGGGTGGGCGCGCCGGAGGTGAGGCCCAGCTCCTCCCGCGCCCGGCCCACCACCAGGTGGGCGGCGATCTCGCGGATGCGGCGCTTCACCGGCTTGAGGCCGACGAGATCGCGTTCCAGCTCCTCCAGGATCTTGGGCACCTCGCTCCTGGAAAAGAGAGCGCCGAGGTCGAGCCCGCCCTCGGCCTGCGTGGCCGGCAGCGCGGCGGTCGTTGCGGACACGGAAGCGTTGAGCATGGCTCGAACCTCGGCGAAGGCGCGCGGTGGGAACAGCCGCGCGGGTCACGGGATGAAGGGTGATCAGCGGGCCGTGTCGGCGGCCCGGTAGGAGAAGCCGTAGCGCTGCATGCGGCCGGCGCCTTCCTGGCGGGTGAGGCGGAAGCCCTCTTCCTTCTCCGGCCGCTGGACGATGAAGGAGAGCCGCACCGTCTCCCAGCCCCGGGTGGAGTCGAAGGCGTTCACCCGCACGTATTCGCCGGGAAAGGCGGCGCGGCAGGCGTCGATCTCGCCCATGACGCCGGCGGCGTCGCGCAGGTCGAACATGGGCGGGCCCCACATCTCCCAATAGGTGTTGCGGGGGTGGGGATCGTCGGTGTGCTCCACCGAGACCGCCCAGCCCTGCTCCAGGCAATATTGCACCTGGGCGGCGACCTGGGCCCTGGTGAGGTCCGGCAAGAAGGAGAAGGTGCCTTGGGTGATGTGCATGTCTCTTCTCCTCAGGCGACGGATGCGGTGGGCACGTAATCGGAGGTGTCGGTGGAGGCGTAGTCGAAGGTGACCTCGCCCCAGGTGTCGAGCGCGGCGCGCAGCGGCTGGCACCATTTGGCGGCGGCGATCAGGATCTCCGGGCCTTCCTTGCGGATGTCGCGTCCCTCGTTCCGGGCGAGGATCATGGCTTCCAGGGCGACGCGGTTGGCGGTGGCGCCCGCCGCGATGCCGTCGGGATGGCCGATGGTGCCGCCGCCGAACTGCAGCACCACGTCCTCGCCGAACAGGTCGATGAGCTGGTGCATCTGTCCGGCATGGATGCCGCCGGAGGCCACCGGCATCACCTTCCTCAGGCCCGCCCACTCCTGCTCGAAGAACAGGCCGCGGGTGAGATCCTGCTTGGTCGTCATCTCGCGGCAGACGTTGTAGTAGCCCTGCACGGTCATGGGATCGCCTTCCAGCTTGCCCACCGCGGTGCCGGCATGCAGGTGATCGACGCCGGCCAGCCTGAGCCATTTGGCGATGACGCGGAACGAGACGCCGTGGTTCTTCTGGCGCGTGTAGGTGCCGTGACCCGCGCGGTGCATGTGCAGGATCATGTCGTTCTCGCGGCACCAGTTGGAGATCGACTGGATGGCGGTCCAGCCGATGATCAGGTCCACCATCACGATGGCCGAGCCCAGCTCCTTGGCGAACTCGGCGCGGCGGTACATCTCCTCCATGGTGCCGGCGGTGATGTTGAGATAGTGGCCCTTCACCTCGCCGGTCTCGGCCTCGGCCTTGGAGACCGCCTCCATGCAGTAGAGGAAGCGGTCGCGCCAGTGCATGAAGGGCTGGGAATTGATGTTCTCGTCGTCCTTCACGAAATCGAGGCCACCCTTCAGGGCTTCGTAGACGACGCGGCCGTAGTTCTTGCCGGAAAGACCGAGCTTCGGCTTGGTGGTGGCGCCGAGCAGGGGCCGGCCGAACTTGTCGAGGCGCTCGCGCTCCACCACGATGCCGGTGGGCGGGCCGCGGAAAGTCTTCACATAGGCGACCGGCAGGCGCATGTCCTCCAGGCGCGCGGCCTTGAGCGGCTTGAAGGAGAAGACGTTGCCGATGATCGAGGCGGTGAGGTTGGCGATGGAGCCTTCCTCGAACAGGTCGAGATCGTAGGCGATGTAGCAGAAATACTGTCCCGGCTGTCCCGGCACCGGCTCCACCTTGTAGGCCTTGGCGCGGTAGACGTCGGCGGCGGTGAGCCGGTCGGTCCACACCACGGTCCAGGTGGCGGTGGAGCTTTCGCCCGCCACCGCCGCGGCGGCCTCCACCGGGTCCACGCCCTCCTGCGGGGTGACGCGGAAGACCGCGAGAATGTCGGTGTCCTTCGGCGCGTAATCGCCGTCCCAATAGCCCATCTGGGCGTACTTCAGGACACCCGCCGCATATCTCTTCTTGGCGTCGCGGATCTGTCCGATGGCGGCGTCGGCACCCATGGCGTTCCTCCTTCGTTGTTAGACGAAGGTTGCAGGAGGCCTCGGCTTAGGTAAATTTGAATGTTGTGAAAGACACATTCGGAAAAGCTGAATTTCATGCCCCACTGGACCTTGAAGCAGCTCCGCCTTGTGGCCCTCGCCGAGGCCTCCGGCTCCTATGCCAAAGCCGCGCAGGACATGGGTTTGAGCCCGCCCGCCGTGACCGCGCAGATGAAGGCGCTGGAGGAGGAGCTGGGCCTGCCGGTGTTCGAGCGTATCGGCGGCCGGCTGCGACCCACCGCCGCGGGCCGCGAGCTGATCCGCGCCTACCAGCGCATCGCCCTTGCCCTCGACGAGGCGGAGCGGGCGCTTGCCGCGTTCAAGAGCCCGGAGCAGGGCCTCGTGGTGGTGGGGGTGGTGTCCACGGCGAAATACTTCGCGCCCATGGCGCTCGCCGCCTTCCGCAAGCGCCATCCGCGGATCGAGCTGAAGCTCGTCATCGGCAACCGCTCGGAGATCATCGCCGGGCTCGCCACGCTGGATCTGGACGTCGCCGTCATGGGCCGCCCGCCGGCCGAGCTGGACGCGCAGATGCAGGTGATCGGCGATCATCCCCATGTGGTCATCGCCCCGGCCGGCCATCCGCTGCTGAAGCGCCGGAAGCTCTCGCCGAAGGATCTCTCGAAGGAGCCCTTCCTGGTGCGCGAGAAGGGCTCGGGCACGCGCAGCCTCATGGAGCGGTTGTTCGAGGAGGCGGGCGTGCCGCAGCCGCCCATCGCCATGGAGATCGGTTCCAACGAGACCATCAAGCAGGCGGTGATGGCGGGCCTCGGCCTGTCCTTCATCTCCGCCCATACGGTGGCGGCGGAGGTGGCGGACGGGCGGCTTCGCGTGCTGGAGGTGGAGGGCCTGCCGGTGGTGCGGCAATGGCTGGTGGTGCATGCCCGCGACAAGCGCCTCCTGCCCGCGGCCGGGGCGCTGGTGGAATTCCTTGCCCGCGAGGGCGCGCGCTTCCTGCCGAATATGCCGGGAGGCGAGGGCGGCCGCTGCTTCCTGCCGCGGATGGCCGATTAGCGGCGCGCTCCGGTCAGCGTTCGCCGGGGGCGCCGATCATGCGTCCGCTGGCGTCGAAGAAGGGATAGGGGCCGGGAAAGCTGCCGATGAAGCTGCGGTGGGTCACCAGCCGGCCCTCCTCCAGGACATGCAGCGCCAGGCTCGGGGGCTCCATGTGGAAGGTGGGCAGCGCGGCCGGATCGAGGGAGAGGCTCACCGAATGGGCGGGCGCCGGCGCGATGGTCGCCGCGACCCCGGCGAAGGTGGTGGAGACGGCGCGATGCACATGCCCGCACACCACCGCCGTCACCTGCGGATGGCGGCGGATCACGTCCTCGAGCGCCGGCGCGTCGGAAAGGTTCTGCGCGTCCATGTGCCGGATGCCGGTGAGGAAGGGCGGATGGTGGAGCGCGACCAGCGCCGGCCTGTCCGGTGCCTGCGACAGCACGCGGTCGAGGAAGGCAAGGCCCTCCGCCCCGATCTCCCCATGGGGCCGGCCGGGCACGGTGGAATCGAGCAACACGAGGCGCAGCGGGAAATCGTCCACCACATAATGGGCCTTGCCGTCCCCCATCCGCCGGGCGACGTCGGGAAAGGCCGCGCGCACCCCGGCCGAGCTGTCGTGATTGCCGGGCACGGGAAAGACCGGCATGGGCAGCGGCCGCAGGAGCTCGATGAAGCGGGCATATTCCTCGGCGCCGTCGAAATCGGTGATGTCGCCGGTGACGATCACCGCATCGGGCCGCGGCGCGAGGGTCAGCAGATGGGCGACGGCCGCTTCGAGGTACCGGGCCGTATCCACCACATCGTAAGCGAGGCTGCCCGGCTTGCGGATATGGGTATCGGTGAGCTGGGCGATAAGCATGAGGCGGTCAGACCAGGGTGCAGCGGGCGGTATCGACGGCGAGGCCCACGGTTTCGCCAATCGAAACCGGAACATCCCCAGGGGCTTCTACCACCAGCCGCGTCCCGTCCCTACAGCCGAGCACGACCTTCTGCCGCGCCCCCTGGAACTGGACCTGCTCGACGGTGACGCGCAGCGCCGCCTCCTCGGGGGCGCAAAGCCGCGCCGCCTCCGGGCGGAACAGCAGGTGCGCCGCGGCGCGATCCCCGCCGCCCAGGGGAAAGCCTCCCGCCGCCGTCTCGAACCGCCCGGACTTGAGGGTCCCGGGGAGGCGATTGGTGATGCCGACGAAGGTGGCGACGAAATCATCGGCCGGCCGGTCGTAGATGTCGCGCGGCGTGCCCACCTGGGCGATGGCGCCCTGGCGCATCACCACGATGCGGTCGCCCAGCGCCAGCGCCTCGGCCTGGTCGTGGGTGACATAGATGGCGGTGATGGCGAGGCTGCGCAGCAAGGCGTCGATCTCGGCGCGCAGGTGCTCGCGCAGCGCCGCGTCGAGGGCGGTGAGCGGCTCGTCGAGCAGGATGACCCGCGGCTGCACCGCAAGCGCCCGGGCGAGGGCGACCCGCTGGCGCTGACCGCCGGAAAGCTGGGTGATGCGCCGCGTCTCCAGCGCCGCGATGCGCATCATCTCCAGCACCGCGCGTGCCGCCTTTTCCCGCTCGGCCTTCCCCACGCCGCGCACGCGCAGGCCATAGGCCACGTTCTCGATGACATTCATGTTCGGGAACAGGGCATAGGACTGGAACACCATGCCCACGTTGCGCTTCTCGATGGGAAGGGCGGTGACGTCGGCGCCGTCGAAGCCCACGGTGCCGCCGGCGTCCGGCGCCTCCAGCCCGGCGATCAGGCGCAGCAGGGTGGTCTTGCCGCAGCCCGAGGGGCCGAGCAGCACCAGCGTCTCGCCGGGGCGGATCTCGAGGTCGAGGGGATCGAGCGCCTTCGTGCCGTCGGCGAAGGTCTTGCCGCATCGGGCAAGGGTGATGGCGGCGCCACGGGCGGTCATGCGTCGTCTCCGGCGGTAATGGGGCGCCGGGCCGGGGCGGCCTGCGCGAGGGTGCTCCCCGCCATCTGCATGGCGACCAGCAGCGGCACGATGAGCACGAAGAAGATCAGCGTATAGGCGCTCGCGATCTCGAGGCGCATGGAGGCGTAGCTGTCGGCAAGGCCCACGGGCAAGGTCTTGGTGAGCGGGGTGTGCAGCATCCAGGTGAGGTTGAACTCGCCGATGGACAGCGTCACCACCATGAGCGCGCCGGCGAGGATGCCGCCCTTCGCGTTGGGCACCACCACATGGGCGAAGCGCTGCCAGGGCGAGGCGCCGAGCGAGGCGGCGCCCTCCTCCAGCGTGCGGACATCGACCGCGGCGAGCACCGCCATCACCGCCCGCAGCATGAAAGGCAGCGTGTAGAGCACGTGGCCCACCAGGATGAACAGGGGGCTGATGCGGAACTCGCGGAACGAGCCGTAGGCGAGGATCAGCGCCAGGGCGAGGGCGAGGCCGGGAATGGCGATGGGCAGGGTCACCACCTCTTCCACCAGGCGGGCGAAGGACGAGGGTTTGCGCGCCAGAGCCCAGGCCGCCGGAACGCCGATGACGAGGGTCGCGGCGAGGGTTCCGAGCGCGATGGCCACCGACAGGCCGATGGTGCCGGAATAAAGGTTCAGCACCTCGCCGATCCATTTCAGGGTGAGGCCGGAGGCGAGGCCCTGGAAATAGTTCGCCGTCAGCCCGGCGAGGATCGAGGCGCCTGCCGGCACCATGAGAAACGCGGCGACGAGCAGCGTCACCAGCAGCTGCAGGGCGAAGGTGAGGCGATGGGGGCCCATGGCGCTGCCTTCCCGCTCAGCCGGCCGCCGCCACGCCGGAGCCCGACAGGCTGCGGGTGAGCGCGAGCACGCCCCAGGTGATGAGGCCCAGGGCGAGGGACAGGGCGCTGGCGGTGGCGAAGTTCGCGTTGAGGGTGAACTCGGTATAGATCGTCATGGCCAGCACATCGATGCGGGTGGCCAGGGTGAAGGCGGTTCCGAACGCCCCCATGGCGGTGGCGAAGGCGATGGCGCCGGAGGCCACCAGCGCCGGGGCGATGCCGGGCAAGGTCACGTCGCGCAGCACCTGGACGCGGCGCGCGCCCAACGAGCGCGCGGCTTCCTCCAGCGCCGGATCGAGCTTCTCCACCGCCGCCATGAGGGTGACGATGACCCGCGGCAGCGAGAAATAGACATAGCCCGCGAACAGCCCGCCCATGGAATAGGCGAACACCCACCGGCCGAGCCCGAGCGGCTGGGTGAGGCTGCCCAACAGGCCCTGCCGGCCGGCCAGCAGGATGATCATGAAGCCGACCACCACGCCGGGAAAGGCGAGCGGCAGGGTCATCAGGGAGACCAGCAGCGCCCGCCCCGGGAAGCGGTTGCGCGCCAGGAACAGCGCCACCACGGTGCCGAGGGCGAGGGTGGCGAGGGTCACCCCCGCGGAGAGCAGCAGGGTGGCGATCAGCGTCTGGAAATGGCGCGGGTTGGTGAGGATGGCGAGATATTCCCCAACCCCGCCGGGGCCGCTGCCGGCCACTGCCACAAGGCGTGCCAAAGGCAGCACGAAGAACGCCGCCGCGAACAGCAGCAGCGGCAGGAGCAGCAGGCGGGCGAGGCGGTCGGCGCTGGACATGGCTCGGGCCTTCAGGCGGGACGGCGCCGGATCACCGGCGGTGGAGGGGGTCGGCGGCCGCGCGCGGAATGCCAGGGCCGCCTGTGCCGGAACACAGGCGGCCCCGCCATCCTGCCCATCCCCGCTCGGGCAGAATAAGCTCTCGGGAGAGGCGGAGGCCTACTTCACCTCGTTGAGATACTTTTCGGCGAAGCCCTTCTGCGCCTGCTCCATCTTGCCGTAGTCCACCGGCTTGGCGCGGGCGTAGTCGGCCGGGGGCAGGAAGCGGCTGGCGATCTCGGCGGGCAGCTCGACGGCGCGGGCGGGGCGCAGATAGGCCTTGGCCCACATCGCCTGTCCCTTGTCGGAGAGCACGTAGTCGAGAATCTTCTTGGCCGCCTCGGGGTGCGGGTCGTTCTTCACCATGCTCATCACATAGGGCACCACCACCGAGCCTTCGCACGGGATGACGAACTCGAAATGCCCCATGTCGCTGTAGCGGGCGCGATAGGCGTTGAAGTCATAGTCGAACAGGATCGGGATCTCGCCCGAGACCACGCGGGCATAGGAGGTCTGCTTGGGCACGATGGGGGCGTTGGCCTGGAGCTTCTTGAAATAGTCGATGCCGGGCTGGAAGTTGTCCAGCGTGCCGCCCATGGCGCCGTTCACCGCCACCGCGCCCACATAGCCGACGAAGGCGCTGGTGGGGTCGAGATAGCCCACCATGCCCTTGTATTCGGGCTTCAGCAGGTCGGACCAGCAGGCCGGCACCGGCGCGCCGCCCAGCGCGTCCTTGTTCACGAACAGGCCGAGGGTGCCGGAATGGATGGTGAACCAGTTGCCGTCCGGATCCTTGAGGCCGGCGGGGATCTCGTCGAAGCCCTTGGGCTTGTACGGCTGGGTGACGCCGGCATCCTTCGCCTTGATGCCGAAGGTGACGCCGAGATAGGCGACGTCGGCCACCGGGCTGTCCTTCTCGGCGATGAGCTGGGTCAGGGACTGGCCGGAATTCTTATTGTCCTGCGGCACGTCGATGCCGAGGTCGGCCTTGATGGACTTCAACATGCCGCCCCAGTCGGCCCATTCGGGCGGGCAGTTGTAGCAGATGGCGTCGGCCGCGCGGGCGGTCGGGGCCAGGCTCAGGGCAAGGGCTCCGGCAAGGAGCGTCGTGGTCAGCAGGCGCACCATGGAAGAAACTCCCTCATTTCGGAGAGGTTGCAGGGTCGGGCTCGGGGATAGGCGGGGCGGCATCGGTCAGGGCCGGAGCCCTGGCGAGGGTGCCGCCGGGACGGACGACGTAGGGCAGGCGCTCCACCGTGGGCGGGGCCTGCCCTTCGAGCTGCTCGAAGATCATCTCCATCGCCCGCTCGCCCATGCGCCGGGTGGGCGTCTCCACGGTGGCGAGGGTGGGCTGGACCATGTGGCCGAGGGCGATGCCGTCGAAGCCCACCACGGATACCTCCTGCGGCACGCCCATGCCCATGGCGCGCAGCGCGCCGGCGACGGAGAGGGCGAGCAGGTCGTTGGAGCAGACGAGGCCGGTGGGGCGGTCGCCGCTGGCGAACAGGCTTTCCAATGTGGCGCGGTGGGTGTCGAGGTCGGCGAGATAATCGAGCTCCACGGGAGGCTCGGCGGAAAGCCCGGCGGTCACCATGGCCAGGGCATAGCCGTCGTAGCGCCGGCGCGAGCGGTCCGAGGTGGCGAAGCGCCCCGCCACGAACAGGATGCGCCGGTGCCCGGCGGCGATGAGCGTGTCGGTCACCGCCCGGGTGGCGGCCGCGTTGTCGACGCAGACGGCGGCGCGTCCGCTGTCCTCGGGCTCATTGAAGACGAGGACGTAGGGAATGCCTTCCTCGTCGAGGGCATCGAGGGTCGGATTCCCGGTGGCGTTGCTCACCGTCAGCACGAGGCCGGCGACGCTCTGCGCCACC
>JAFIHR010000401.1 GCA_017849325.1 Xanthobacter autotrophicus
CTCGAAGAGAAGCCCACCACGCCGGAAGGCCGCATCCAGCGCTGGCAGAAGAAGCTGCTCGACCTCACGCTGCGCAACCGCCTGCTCAATTTCAAGGACACGAAGAAGACCGTGCCCTTCCTGTGCACCGACGTGGGCGCCCTGGAAGATCGGCTGTCAGGGGGCGCCGGCATCCGCATCATCTCCGCGCCCGATCACAATCCGCTGGGCGAGCGCGACGCGGAGATCTACCGCGAGATGCGCGGGCAGGATCTCAACCGCGCCTTCGCCGCCGACGCCCTGGAGCGCAACGAGCTGCCGTCGCCGCTGCCCGGCGGGCAGCTGGAGGCGCGGCTGATCGATCTCTATCGCGAGGCGAAGAACGATCTGGCCGAGGGGGGCGCCAACACGCTGTTCCTGGCGGTGGGCTTCCTGCGCTGGCGCCGGGCCGGCGAGGGCAAGGACTATCGCGCGCCGCTGCTGCTGGTGCCGGTGCGGCTCGAGCGCGTCGCCGCCTCGGCCGAGTTCAAGCTGCGCTTTCACGAGGACGAGCCGCGCTTCAACGCCACCCTCCTGAAATTCCTGGAGAGCGAGTTCGACCTCGCCTTGCCGCAGCTCGCCGGCGAGCTGCCGCGCGACGGCAAGGGCATCGACGTGGAGCGCCTCCTGGCCGAGGTGCGCCGCGCGGTGCGCGAGGTGCCCCACATGGAGGTGGTGGACGACGCCGCGCTCGCCACCTTCTCCTTCGCCAAGTTCCTGATGTGGAAGGATCTCGTGGAGCGCACCGACCTCTTGCGGCAGAACCGCGTGGTGCGCCATCTGATCGACTGCCCGGAGACCGCCTTCCCCGGTGCCGAAGCCCCGGCCCCGAAGGAGGAGGACATCGACCGCGCCTATGCGCCCGCCGACGTGGTGAGCCTCCTGCCGGCGGATTCCTCCCAGCAGGTGGCGAGCCTGATGGCGGCCGAGGGCCATGACATGGTCATCGTCGGCCCGCCCGGCACCGGCAAGAGCCAGACCATCGCCAACATGATCGCCCATTGCCTGGCGGTGGGCAAAACGGTGCTGTTCGTGGCGGAGAAGTCGGCGGCGCTGAACGTGGTCTACCGGCGCCTGCGCGAGCACGGGCTCGGCCCGCACTGCCTGGAGCTGCATTCCAGCAAGGCGGACCGCAAGCATTTCATCGAGCAGCTCAAGGCCTCCTGGGAGCAGGGCGCGGCGGGCGACGACGACATCTGGGTCGCCGCCAACGAGCGCCTCAAGGTGAAGCGGGACCAGCTCAACGCCTATGTGGCGGCGCTCCACCGTCCCCATGCCAACGGCCTGTCGGCCTATGAGGCGCTCGGCCGGGTGCTCAAGGGGGCGGAGGCGTTCGCGCCCCGGCTCGTCTGGTCCCATCCCGAGGTCCACGACGCGCCGACCCGGGCCATGCTGGAGGAATTGGCCGACGAGATCGGCCGCACCTTCGCCGCCGTGGCACAGCAGCCGGTCCTCGGCCTCGTCGACGCGCAGAGCTGGTCCAACGCCTGGCAGCAGGGGCTGGTCGCCGCCTCCGTGACGCTCAAGACGGCGGCGGAGACGCTCGCCTCGGCCTTCGACGCCTTCCTCGAAGCCCTCGGCCTGCCGTCCTGGCCCGAGGCGCCGGAGCACCGCATCGCCGGCTTCGCCCGCCTCGCCACGGCCGTGGAAGCCTGCGCGGGCGAAGACCATTCCATCGTCTTCGATGCCGATTTCGACCAGCTCCTGCCGGCGCTGCGCACCCTGGAGGCGGAGATCGAGGCAGCGCAGGTGGTGGAGACGGCGCTCGCCGGCCGCTTCGCCGAGGCCGACATCCTGCGCATTCCGGTCGACCAACTGCTGGACGAATGGCGCGACGCGAGCGCCGCCGTGTGGCCGGTGCGCCTCGCGCGGCAGGCCAAGGTGCGGCGCGTGCTCGCGAGCTATGCCCGGAACGGGGCCCAGGCCGAGCCGCGCGAGGCGCTGCCTCTGCTGGCACGGATGCAGGGCTATCTGGCGGAGATCGAGACCAGCAAGTTCGCCGGCCGCTGGTCGCGCTTCGCCGGCCTCGACACGGACACCGCGGGACTGCGCGCCTGGATCGAGCGGGCGGGTGCCCTGCGCGCCGCCTTCTTCGCCCTCGGCCTGCCCTCCGCGGGGGCCAGCATGGCGGCGAATTCCATCGGCCCGGTGGTGACCGGGGAGGGCGACCCCTACCGCGTGCGCGAGGCCGGCGCGCGGCTGCGCTCCGCCCGCGCCGACTTCACCGCCGCGGCCCAGGCCTTCGCCGGGGCGGCCGGCTGCACGGTGAGCGCGCTGGTGGGTGACCGGGCGCTTGCTGATGTCGCCGGGACCATGGCCGACCTCCTCGCCGCCCGCGCCCTGCTGGCCGACTGGACCACCTGGCGGAGCCTGCGGCGCAAGGCGCTCGGCCACGGGCTCGGCGCCCTGGTGGAGGCGCTGGAGGAGGGCACCCTCGACGCGGAGGAGGCGGGCGGCGCCTTCCGCCTCGCCTATGCTCGCTGGTGGCTGCCTTTGGCCATGGATGCCGATCCCGTGCTGCGCGGCTTCCGCCGCTTCCAGCACGAGCATGTCATCGCCGATTTCCGCGACCTCGACGACCTGGTGCGTGCCCATGCGGCGGAGCGGGTGCGCCAGCGCATCGCCCACCGCCTGCCGCCGGCCCAGGGCGTGCCGCGCAACTCCGAGCTCGGCCTCTTGCGCCACCAGATGGAATTGCAGCGCCCGAGCCGCTCCATCCGCGAGATGATCGGCGCCATGCCGGAGACCTTCCCGCGGCTCGCGCCCTGCATGCTGATGTCGCCGCTCTCCATCGCCCAGTATCTGCCGCCGGGGCAGGCGCTGTTCGACGTGGTGATCTTCGACGAGGCCTCGCAGATCACCACCTGGGACGCGGTGGGCGCCATCGCCCGCGGCCGGCAGACGGTGATCGTCGGCGATCCCAAGCAATTGCCGCCCACCAATTTCTTCGGCCGCAACGAGGAGGACGACGAAACCCTCGCCGATTACGAGCGCGACCTCGAAAGCATCCTCGACGAGGCCAAGGCGTCCGGCCTGCCGGTGCGCGACCTGCGCTGGCACTACCGCAGCCGGCACGAATCCCTGATCGCCTTCTCCAACTGGCATTATTACGCCAACCGCCTGATCACCTTCCCCTCGCCGGAGGTGGAGGACAAGGCGGTCACGCTCCGCCCGGTGCCGAACGGCGTCTACGACCGGGGCAGGAGCCGCACCAATCTCCTAGAGGCGCGCGCGGTGGCCGAGGCGGCGGTGGCGCGCATGCGCGGCTGGCTCGCCTTGCCGGAGCGGACGCGGCCGACCCTCGCCGTCATCACCTTCAATGCCCAGCAGCAGGCGCTGATCCAGGACCTCCTGGACAAGGCGCGCCAAGACGTTCCCGAGATCGAGTGGTTCTTCTCCGACGACCGCTTCGAGCCCACCATCGTGAAGAACCTGGAGAACGTGCAGGGCGACGAGCGCGACGTGATCTTCTTCTCCGTCACCTACGCGCGCGATGCCGCAGGGGTGCGGCGCATGGAGTTCGGCGCCCTCAACCGCGAGGGCGGCGAGCGGCGGCTCAACGTGGCGGTGACGCGGGCGCGCCAGGAGCTGGTGGTATTCTCCGGCACCGGGGCCGACGACATCGACCTGAGCCGCACCCGCTCGACGGGCGCGCGGCATCTGAAGGCCTTCCTCGATTTCGCGGCGCGCGGGGCGGTGGCCCTCCCGGGGCAGGAGCAGGGCTCCAAGGGCGGCCCGGAATCGCCGTTCGAGGCGGCGGTGGCCGAGGCCCTTCAGGCGCTGGGCTGGGAGGTGGTGCCGCAGGTCGGCGTTTCCGGCTTCCGGGTGGACCTCGGCATCCGCCATCCCGGGCGGGCCGGGCGCTTCCTCGCCGGCATCGAATGCGACGGAGCCACCTATTATCGCGCCGCCACCGCGCGCGACCGCGACAAGGTGCGCGAGGAGGTGCTGCGCAGCCTCGGCTGGAAGATCCTCAGGGTGTGGTCGACCGACTGGTGGCACGATCATGCGGGCGCGGTCCAGCGCCTGGATGCGGCGCTGCGCGCCCTTGCCGCGGAGCGCCGCGGCGCGCCGGGCGAAGGGCTCGCCGATGCGCCGGTCCACTGGGAGCTCGGCGAGGCGGTGAATCCCGCGCCGGAGGACGACTCGGCCGAGCCGGCACCGGCCGGTGCGCCGGGCCAGGGCGCGGGGCAGCCGGCAGCGCTGCCCGCGCCTTCCGAAGCCGGGATGCCGGCGGGCGCACCCGAAAGCAGCGTTCCGGATGCCGGCGCTCCCGCGACATCGGATGAGGACCTGCCCGACGCGCCCGTCGACGCGGATGTGCGGCCGCCGTCGGCCCCGCTTGTGCCGGACGGGGATCCCTCGCAGGCCGCCGGCGACCCACCGGACCATCGGCGGGCCGCGCCGGACGACCTGCCGCCCCGACCGAACGGCCCGCTCTACCGCCTCGCCGATCTCACCCGTTTCGCGCCCGATCCGAAGCTCTTCTTCTCGGAGCGCTACGGGCCGCGCCTTGCCGCCATGGTGGAGGAGGTGCTCGCCTGGGAGGCGCCCGTGCGCGAGGACATTCTCGCCCAGAGGATCGCCCGCGCCCACGGCCGGCCGCGCACCGGCCAGCGCATCAAGGCGCAGATCGCCCGCCATCTCATCCGCTACGAGCGCACGCGCGAATCGAGCGGCGACTTCATCTGGCGGTCCGGGAC
>JAFIHR010000073.1 GCA_017849325.1 Xanthobacter autotrophicus
AAGCCGCCCGACCTGCCCCGCGCCCGTGCCGCCGCGCGCGCCGATTACATGGGGACGCCCAGCGCGCGGAACTGATCCGCCACCAGGTTCGAGGTCAGCGAATAGTTGCTGATCTCGTTGTCTCCGGCGAAATGCAGCCCGATCGCCGGCTGCCCGTCCACGCCCCAGGCGAACACCGGCGATCCGGACGCCCCCTGGAAGGTGGTGGCGTCGTGGCCGAACACCAGGCGCAGCGTGTCCTTCTCCACGTCCCCCGGCTTGGCGATCACCCGGCCGGGCGCGAGCCGCTTCACGCCGAACACGTCGCCGAACAGGGTCTTCACCACGAAATCCCAGTTGACCCGGCCGCTCGGCGCCTCCTGGTACCGCGGACGCCCCGGAAAGCCGATGGTGCACAGGCTCCGCTCGGAGGCCTTGGCATAATCCAGAACCTTGGGGCTGAATGTAATCGCCGCATTGGGCAGGACGCTCGCCTCGCCCAGCGGCTCGATCCGCAGCGTCACCGCATCGACCCGGCCGAAGCCCCGCCCGGAGCTTGGCAGGAGGTTCGCCTCCACCACACGGAAGCTGTTGGTGGCGAGGGACGTGGCCTCGCCCACGAAGTCGATCTCGAGATCCGCCAGGATGCGGATCTGCGTCGCGCTCACCTGCTGCACCGGGACGAAGAACTTCGAGATCGCGTCCTCAAGCACGTGGTAGTTGGTGAGGACGACCCCCCTGCCGGCGTCCACCAGACTGCCCGTGCCGATGAAATTGCCATTGTGCCCCAGCCGCGGCTGGATGCGGCCGACGGCGGCGGCGAGCTTCTCCAGCTCCGTCTGCAACGGCCCCACCATCGCGCCCCACGTGCCCATGAAGGGATGCACCGCGGGGGTCAAATTGTTCTCGATGAGGAAGCTCGGGCGGGTGCCGTCGGCGATGATGATGGCCTCCAGCGACGCCTCCTCGTCGCGATCGAGGCCGCCCGCGGCGCCGTCCTCCGCGGCCACCAGCTTGCGCATCGCCGCGCTGCCGTAGTCCCGCAGCATCGCGACGGCGGCCCGCACCGCCTCCGCATTGCCCTGGCCCTGCTCCTGGCGCGCACGGGCCACGTCGGTGACGCGCGCCGTCACCCGCTCCAGCACCGCCTCGGCCATGTCGCTGGTGAGCGGCGCGCTGCCGGCGCTCTCCAGCGATTCCAGGCTCTCGAGCTGCGCCCCGCCGGCGGATGCCTGGCCGGCGACGATCTGGCTGCGCAGGCGCCGGGCCTTGTCGCTGAGCGCGGCCGGGGTGGCGGGCCGCAGCACCGCCGGGGCCGCCGGGACCTGCGGCAGTTCGGTCGGCGACAGCCTCCGGCGCAGCAGCTCGCGGCTGAGCCGGGTGCCGTCCTTGGTCCAGTCGATATGCGGATCAAGGGCCTCGCGGCCGATCTGCGCCGCCGCGGCGGCACGCAGCGAGCGCGCCGGATCCGGGACGATGCGCGGCGCTACGGGCCCCTCGGTTTCCAGACCGAGGTCGAAATCGGCCTTCAGCAGCGCCTCCGCATCGACGATGCCGGCGCCCATCTCCAGGTCGTTCCAGCCCGTCGCCGGCCGTTGCGCAGTGGCGCGCACGAGGCGCGTGAACATGCGCTGCAGGGTCTCGTCCCGCTCCCGGGCGGCGGCGATGAGGCTCGAGCGCCCGTGATAGGCGAGCCAGCAGGCGGCGACGCCGGCGGTGAGCGCCACCGCGAAGCTCGTCCCCTGCCCCTGCCCCACGTCGCGCGTCTTGGCGTCGGCGCGGTAGACGTTCTGGGCCGGCGCGGAGATGTCCACCTGCGGGCCGTGCGAGGAGCCGCGCCACGGCGCGAAATGCTGGTCGACGCCGCCGACGCCGATGCAGGCCTCCAGCTGGGCCGGCCAGACCACGATCCCGACGCAATTGCCGGCCGCCGCCATGACGATCACGTCGGACGCCACCGCCCGCTCGATCGCCGACCACAGGCTGAACGACCACACGCCGCCAAGCGACATGGTGATGACGTGCGCGCCGGACGCCACCGCATGGTCCACCGCCTCGGCGACCTTCACCATGGACGGCTGCACCACCCGCTCGATGGCCCGGATGGGCATCAGGGTCGCGGCGGGCGCCGAGCCCACCACCTCGGCGGGCGCGCGGCTCACCACCACGCTGGCGGTCGCGGTGCCGTGGCCCGGATTGCCGATGGCGACCAGCGGGTCGGTCGCATCGTCCGCCGACTGGCCGTCGCCCAGCAGGTTGAGCGGCCGCCAATAGGGCACGCCCGCCAGCTCCACATGGGTGGTGATGCCGGTGTCGGGCTGCGCGATCACGATGCCCTGGCCCGCGCTCGGCAGGCCACGCGCGGTAGCGAGGTCCCAGGCTCTGTCGGCCTTGATGGCCGTGACGGCCCAATGCTTGCGGTCCTTGAGATCGTCCTCCTCCGGCGCCCAGCAGCCGGGAAGGACGGTGTCGAGCGACTCCTCCTGGCCCTGCCGGCCGGGATCCGCCGGCATGACCGGAACCCCGATGTCGGCCTCGCAGGCGGTGAGCCCGTAGCCGTCGGCAATCTCCCGCGCGGCGGCGAACGCATCGTCGATGCTCTTCCAGGTGCGGCCGTCCCGCGCCACCGTCAGCTCCTGCGGGCGGTTCCGCACCACGGATAGGCCATCGCCGGATGCGGCGGACAGCTCCGCGAACAGCGCATCCCCCTGCGCGGGAGTGGCCGGAAACAGCTTCAGGCGCTCCTGGGCGCCGATGCCCGGATCCGTCCGTTCATCGATAATTTCAACGATTGCCATGACATGCCCCCTCAACCCACCCCGTTGAACGGCACCTCAAACCTTTGAAATGGTATTATATTCCGGCCATTTTCCCCAGGGACCGGCACCCCTCATCTGCTTTTTCTAGCATCAATACAAAACATAAATCAACTATAGCGATATCCCGCCATCAATGCTATCATCAATACTTGCATGGGAAGAAGATCATGCCGCTGTCCCACCATGCGCAACGCGACCGCGATCTGCCCGGGAGGCGCCTGAAGCGGCCCCCTCGGGACCGCACCCCGGATGGCGCGCGACGGCACGGCGAAGATGGCGGCATCGGCCGCCCCGACCACCCCAACTTGCCGGCGCGTCAGCCCCTCGGCATCGCCCCGCGGGCCGGCGCGCCCGTCGAAGTCACCGCCGAGCCGCCGCGGATGGCGGCGCCCGACCACGACCCCTACCGCGTCGCGCGCGGCGCCCGCGTGGAGCCGACCTTTTCGATCCGCCGCCCGCGGCCCCGCAGCTGAGATCCAAGGGCGCCCACATCGCCGGACATCCCGCCAGGAACGGATCGGCAGCAAGACGGGAAGCGCGGCCTCGGCACCGCGCCGGCGCCCGGAACGAGGGAGGACGACATGCCAATTCGCGTGCGCAAGAACGTGTGGTCCCTGGCTCAGGGAGACGACACCCTCGGCTGGTACGCCCGCGCCATCGAGGTGATGCGGCAGCGCCCCATCACCGACCCGGCGAGCTGGCGCTACATGGCAGCGGTGCATGACATCCGCGTTCCCGGCCCGGGCACCGCGGTGCCGCGCCATTGGCGGCAGTGCGCGCACCAGAACTGGTTCTTCCTGCCGTGGCACCGCGGCTATCTTGCCTGCTTCGAGGCCATGATCAGCGAGATCGTCGCCGCGCAGGGCGGCCCGGACGACTGGGCGCTGCCCTATTGGGACTATACCGCGCCGCTCGCCGCGCA